>JANZZA010000743.1 GCA_026419655.1 Armatimonadota bacterium
CACGCCCCGGGGCCTCTCCCACGCAAGGGCGACGCGCACCACGACTGACTCTGGGCGGGCAGGCGCATGCAAACTAATGTCGTCGCTGCGGCGGACGAGGCGAGCACTGTACGAGAAAGCTCCTGCAGCCACAGCGGTTGAGACTAGTGCCACATCCGCTACGGCTCTCCATGTCCCCGATGGTCTCCGGTGGGTCATCAAGGCTGCGGCAAGTGATAAGCCCGCCAACACGAGGACTGCCGCGCCAAAAAGCGGCACAAATGCAAAGCTGGGGGGCAGACTGTCCGCCACCCCCACGCCAATCAGAACGCCCAGACAGACAATCATCAGAGGCCGCCAGCCAAGCCAGCCAAGCGGCCCAGCCGCAGGCCTTTCGGGAGCCGATGCGGACGAAGCGATCATCCTAGACGCCTGCTGCCGCCGCTAGGGCGGCCTCCAAGCCTGCACAAGCAAAGAGCTGCTGTTAAAGTCCTACTCTACCAGGATAGCGGCAACTTTTGCCGGATAGCCTCAACGGCAGCTTGAATGGTGCCCAGCTTATCTGGGGCCTGGATGGTCAGCGACCAGCGCACGAACCCTTCTCCATAGTCCCCGTAAGCCGAGCCGGCGATGGTGAGCACGCCTGTCTTTTCAAGGAGTGTCTTGGAGAACTCGATGCTGTTATAGCCCTTAGGCACTGGCGTCCAGACGTAGAAGGTGGCCTTGGGCGGCTCTACGGGCCAGCCCAGGCTGCGCAGCCCCTCGACCAGGGCATCCCGGCGCTTCTGATATTCCGCCCGAAGACCTGGTATCCACTCGCGATAATGGGACAGGGCAGCTATACCGGCCCGCTGTATGGCCATGAACGTACCGCTGTCCACGTTGCTCTTCGTGCGCGAAAGAGCGTCAATGATTTCCTTGCCGCCCATGGCCCACCCAACGCGCCAACCCGTCATATTGAAGGTCTTCGAGAAGCTGTGAAACTCAATAGCCACTTCCTTAGCGCCATCAATCTCGAGGATGCTGGCTGGCTCAACGCCATCGTAGGCCACCTCGCAGTAGGCAGCGTCGTGGCATATTATCAGGCCCCATTTGTGTGCAAACTCCACGGCCTCGGCCAAAAACTCTCGCGTTGCCACCGCCCCAGTTGGATTGTTCGGGTAGTTCAAGAACATAAGCTTGGCCTGCTTTCGCGCGCCCAGGGGAATTGCCTCTAAGTCCGGGAGAAAGCCCCGCTGCGGGTCAAGCGGCATCGGAAAAGCCGCGCCCCCACACCACATCGTCTGCACCTTGTAGACACTGTAGGCCGGGTCGGGCACCAGAACCACGTCGCCCGGGTCAACGTAAGACCAAACAATATGCGCCAAAGCTTCCTTTGAGCCGATACACGACTGGATCTCTTCGTCTGGGTTCACGTCCACGCCAAAACGCGTCTTTGCAAAGTCTGCGATGGCCTGCTTGTATTCTGGGATGCCGTAGCCGCTCTCGTCGTACTGATGGGTTGTCGGGTCCTGGGCAGCCTGATAAAGGGCGTCGATGACAAACTTCGGTGTCGGCATGTCGGGGTCACCAATGCCGAAGTCATAGATATGCTTTCCTTCAGCGACCAGTTTCTTCTTCAGCATTGCCACCTCGCGGAAGGGATAGGGTGGGATCCGCTGAAGTCTCTGTGCCACCGGCAAGCTCATTGGCGTCACTCCTTTGCAAGAAGCTCGCCACAGAATAGCGAGGGGAGTCGGCCTGTGCAACTTGACCCGGCGCGGTGGCGCTATTGTGCTCCGGTGAGAGAACGAGTGCGTGGTGGCAACACCATGAAAAAGGTGGGGAAGAGGGGGGAGGAAATCCTTTCTCAAAGGGGACTGTTGCAAGACCATCATTTCACGACTAATTCGCGACTATGCCATATTACTTGCAGGTGCAAACTTGTGCCGCACGCGGACTGGCATCCTACGTCGAAGCAGGGTTTGCAACAATCACAAAGGGTTTCCCCGAGCAGGAGGCATCTGTCTTTCAGCAGAAAGCGAGATTGCCGGTCCACTCCCTCCCCGCAAATGCTCGTGCTCCCTGGCGGAAAAACGTGGCCGCCAGCGCCTGGGAGAAGGGGTTGGGGCGGCAGCGGCGGGGCGGGCCGCGTTTTGTGGGGAACCGGATCTTCCGGCGCGACACCAGTCTGCAGGACAAGGAGGGCCTCCCCACATGCCTGGGACCGTCGGTCTGAAAGTGGAATGGCCCTGTTGCGCCGGAGAATCCGACCCAGCACAACGTAAAAAATTTGGGACGGGGCTGGGGGACAACCCTTGTCAAAGGGTTTCCCCCAGAGAAGCAGTTTCCCTCAGAAAGGAATTTGTCTGGAGCTGCGGTAAGAGACCATACGGGAGTTTCGGAGACTGCATATGCACGAGCCTGTATACCTGTCACCATTGCCGCCGCAGCCTTTTATAGGTGTTTGTGCTCTGGGCATGGCCGCGGCCGGCGTGAGGCTTGTCGAGATTGGCGCCTGGCACAATGCAGTAGACCTGACGGACATGGAACTTGTGGCGCGTGTGCGGCGGCTACTGGACGACGCCGGAGTCGAGGTCTACTCATACCATCCGCCCTTCGCGGGCGAATACGACGTCTCTGTGTTGGACGACCCTGGTCACGCCAGGGCAGTAGAGCGAAACGTTGCGCACCTGCGGTCAGCAGGGGCGCTGGGTGCGCGGTACTATATCCTGCACCCTGGCGACAAGATTCCGGAAGGTGAACAAAGCCAGCGGCTGGAGCGAGTGAAGCAAGCTGTCCGACGCCTGGCAAACGTGGCACAAGAGACCGGGGTTGCGCTGGCGGTAGAAAATATGCCGCCGGGGTTTCTTGCGGTTAGCGCTGGGGATTTGATGGAGATTGTTGAGAGCGCCGGCAGCGATTTGGTGGGCGTATGCTTCGACACCGGGCACGCCCATGTGGCAAGTTGTCGCATGAGTGACTATCTGCGCGCGGTCGGCGCCGACCGGCTATTCACAATCCACTGGCACGACAACGACGGATCGAAGGACCAGCACCTTCCGCCCGGCGCTGGCACCATTGACTGGAAGGATTTCTTCGACACGCTGGCCGACATGGGGTGGCAGCGGCCGATATGTCCGGAGATGCCCATACCGCCCGACTGGACGTACCGCGAGTGGGTGCAGCGTCTGCGCGCAGCGCTGGCGGCGCCTGGCCCCCTGGTGGCCCTCGACGGCCAACGCATCATACCCCGACGATGAGCCGAAAGGCTTGCAAGGCGCCTGCCGACGAGTACGCGTCGCGCACGGTGTCCAGCCCTGGCAGCTCATCGGCTCCCAATGGCAGTCCGTCAGGACCGAGCGGCGATTCCACCGTCAGCGGTCGCGGCGCCACAAGAGCCATCACGTCCGGCAAGTCGTAGCATCCAAGCACTGCCCAAGGAATCTCCGGCGGCCCAAGGACGTGTGTGTCGCGTTGTGCAAGCAGGCGATAGCTCCACAGAGCCCGCACCAGGCGCAGCGATGCCACGCGGTCGCTTAGGACCCCGGCTATTAGAGTCGGTGCAGCATGTGTGCCGGTCGCCTCAAGCTCCGCTGAGCGACACTCCAGGGCCTGCAGGCCGCAAAGTACCTGTGCGGCCCGCAGGTAAAGAATATCCCGGCCCAGTAGCTCGCAGTAGAAAGCGAGGAAGGATTCGGTGCCGTGGATCCAGGGGAAGGGCAAAATGTTATCGGCGAACAACTGGGCACGCGCTGCCAGGTCGGGCACGACAGCAACAGGCAAAATAATGGCGCCATCGGCCTCGGGTGAAAGTGCTTCCAGGTCGCCCGACGACGCCACAACAACCACGGTTGAGGCGTGCCGGCCTGCCCGGCGAGCCACTGCTAGCGGTGGGGCGCTGCTGGCCTGGACTTGAGCGATTTGCCAACCCTCGACCTCAGCAGCATCCCAGTCGGCGACCTGGCAAAGCTCCGGAAGGTACCGCACGCGGGCCGAAAGCTCTGCGCGTAGCGTCTCACCCGTCGCGCGGTTTTCGAAAAGCTGCCGCGAACGCTCAGCCACGTGCGCTAGAACCGCGCGATAGGTATTGTCCGGCGGCACGTCCTTGTCAAAGCACAAGAGTTCGCTTTCCTCGGGCAGGTCAAGGTCTGGTTCCTCGTCGTCGGCCTCTACACCAAGCCAGCGGTTGAACCAGGCGTAGACTGCCCGGCGAAGGTCGGGCAGATAGCCGTGCTCGCCGGGAACCTCGACAAGCTGACACTTCTCGCTGACGCCAAGAAGCTCAAAGATCTTCTTGGCCGCCGCGTAGGCCTGGCGGGTGCCGGCAATCGGGAAGAAATCCTGCTGGGCTGCGCCGATGCAGATGGCCCTCGGCGCAACCATCGCTATGTATTCGTGATGGTCGAGGCCCCTTATCGTCTGGCCGTAAAGGTTCTGCTCATAGTCGGCAATGTTCTCGCTGCGCTGGCGCTCTTCGAGGGTGGTGAGGTAACACACGGGCACGGCGGCAACAACCCGCTCGTCGAGGGCAGCAGTATAAGCAGTATTGGTGCCGCCGCCAGAACAACCTGTCATACCAATGCGCGATGGGTCTACTTCCGGGCGAGAGGTGAGGTAGTCCAGGGCCCGCATGGAGTCCCAGACCATGAAGCGGGCGAGACTGGTGCCGGAGGCGGCTAGCTGGACGCCCAGGTGGGTGTGCTGGTCAGTGCAGCCGCCGAGGCGCCAGCGGTCTCCCTCGATGTACATGTGCCGCTCGCCCTGGCCAATCGGGTCGTAGATGAGCACTACGTAGCCCTTAGTGGCTAGGGCGGCACACAAAACGCGGTGGTTGTCGCACGTCTTGGGATTTTCCCAGTGCCCGGAAGCCACAAGGACCCCTGGGGCTGGCGCAGACAGTTTTTTGGGCACGTAGACATTGGCTGTCACCAGTACGCCGGGTAGGCTTTCGAAAACTACCCGCTCGATGGTATGACTGCCGCGGTCCAGGACGCCCAGGACACGCGGATTTGGCGAGGGGCGCTCAAGGGGGAAGCCGCCGAGAGCATCAATAAAGACGGCTTTGAGGTAGTTGCGGCGCTCTTGCCACTGCTCGGGCGTTCTGACAGCCGCCCGTTCTTTGTCGTAAACACGCCAGAGTGGCTCGGCCACGGCATGAAACCAGTCCAGATAAACGCGCTCAGGGTTTTTTAGCAGGTCGGTCATGTTTCAGGTTTTCTCCTCTGGGCCGCCGGGAGATGGCAGGGCCGAGAATACGTCGAAATCCATAGCCGCCGGGCCGCTGCGCCTGTACACGTCAAAGCCACACAGGGCTACCATAGCCGCGTTATCGGTGCAGAAGTGAATCGGCGGAATGGCCAGTCGCACACTGTATTGCTCTGCTCCAGCGGCGAAAACTTCTCTGAGCCTGCGGTTGGCCGCCACACCGCCAGCGACGATGAGCTGTCGCGGCCGCAGGTAGGCCAGGGCGCGGGAGGTGGTTGCCCAAAGCACGTCAACAACTGCTTCCTGGAAACTGGCCGCGAAATCAGCCACATCGATGGGACCGGCCGGCGGCCGCTCTTCAACTGCCCTGGCCAGAGCGGTCTTCAGGCCAGCAAAGCTGAAGTCGTAGCCATCCACCACAGGCCGTGGCAGAGGCACTGCGTCGGCGCGGCCGTCGGCAGCCGCCCGCTGGATAGCCGGCCCGCCGGGGAAACCGAGGCCCAGCAGACGGGCTGCTTTATCCAGAGCCTCGCCTGCCGCATCGTCGCGCGTGCAGCCGAGAAGCTCATATTCGCCCGGCCCGTGGACGGCCACCAGGTCGGTGTGCCCACCGGATACGATGAGACACAACGACGGATAATCCGGGCGGGCTGGCGGCTCTTGTCCCGGCGGATGAAGAAAGGCTGCATATAGGTGAGCCTCGACGTGATTGACGGCCACAAGCGGCAGGCCCCAGGCTAGAGAATAGGCCTTGGCGGCAGCCACACCTACGACCAGAGATCCGACCAGCCCGGGCCCCTGGGTCGCCGCGATCAACGATAGGTCAGCGGGCTTTAGAGAGGCCTGTCTCAGGGCGTCCTCAACTACAGCGGTGATGACCTCGGTGTGCCGGCGTGAGGCAATCTCTGGCACTACACCGCCAAAATGGGCGTGAAAAGAATCCTGGGACGCGACCACATTAGACAGTACAGCCCCATCGGCCGCGACTACGGCCGCCGCCGTCTCGTCGCAAGAGGTCTCTATGCCCAGCACAACGGTCTCGTCACTCATGGCTGACCTACAATTCAAAGGACTGCTTGTGCGTGTCCAGGCTATCCCACCCCCGCACGAGGGTTTCGTCACCTATAGCGTACAGTCAATTCAAGGGACTGCTTGTCCACGAGCGGGCTGTCGCATTCTCGCACAAGGGTTTTGTCACTCATAGCTTACAGTCCAGTCGTGCTCTTTTTGCCAGGCGTCGCGACGCTCGGACAGAAAACGACGCGTCGCAGGCGTCTGAAGCTTGTCAAGAATAGCGAAAATCGCGTCTTCGCCTGTGTCGAGGTAATATCGGGGCCGCAAGCCGGCCGGCACAAAGCCAAGTTTGCGGTAAAGATTGGCAGCAGCCAGGTTGCTAACCCGGTACTCCAGGACCACCTGGCGGCAGCGGCGGCTGATGGCTTCTTCAATGGCGGACAGCATCAGCAGCTCGCCGAGGCCCTGACCTCGCTCGTCAGGCGCGACCGCTACGTTAAGCACATGTGCCTCTCCTGAGTAAACCCACGTCACCACATAGCCAACCGGCCGGTCACCCACCTCGGCCACCAGCACATATGAGTTCTCCTGACATTCAAGCTCGCGACGCATCGCCGCGTCCGACCAGGGAGTGGGAAAACTTGCCCGCTCAATCTCCATGACGGCCGCCAAATCGCTGACGCGACCGTGGCGGATGACTACTTTCCGAAGCCTGGTGGCCGCGCTCATGACAGACCTAGGTCAACTCCTCTGGTCCTCTCAGCTTGCGAGGCGAAAAGGTACATCGGGCGCAACGAGAACGGCGCATCCGAGTGGGCAGAAGCCAGAAAAGGCGCGGCCAACTGCGTCAACCAGGCCGCGGAAGGAGTGCTTTGTACCACCTGCTGGGTGGCGCCGGCCGCTGCCAGCGCCTCCACAGCTTCCGCCAGGGAAGGTAGGTCTCCGCACACGACGCCCTCTTTGCCAAGGGGCGAAAGCAGGCTCGCTATATCGGCCACCCGGAACGCGGCAGGCTGAGTGCAGGCCTGCGGCCGGCCGGTTGTATCGGGAAAGTAGACCGCGGCGTGCACGTAGCCACGACTGCAATAGGCCAAGGTCATAACATGTTGCCCACGCGCCGAGAAAGGCGCCGCCATCACTTCGAGGCTGCATACGCCCACTAGCGGCAGCCCCCAGGCGTGGGCCAGTGCTTTAGCAGTGGCGACCCCGATGCGCAAGCCCGTGAAGGAACCTGGCCCAAGCCCTACCGCAACGGCCGTTGGGCGTGCGCAAGAGCCCTCCAGCAGGTCCTTTAGGTGTGGCGTCAGTAGCCGGCACAGCTCCATCCGCGACGCGAAAGCAGTCTCTGCCACAACCTCCGTGCCGTCCCACAGGGCGAGGCTAGCTAGCGAACTTGAGGTCTCGATGGCCAATATCACCGTGCAGCAGGACCTCCTGGAGACGCTGTATTATAGCGCCTGCTCGGGGACCGCTGGCATAGATATCGATGCGCCGACCGCCAGATGCTACAGACATGGCCACTGTGAGACGATCGTCAGGCAAGACCTCAGCCACACGGTCTGCCCACTCCACCGCCACAACGGCCTGGGCCAGCCACTCATCTAGTCCTGCCTCGACAAGCTCGCGCCCCGACTCAAGCCTGTAGGCGTCTGCGTGAACCAGTGGGACCGGGCCGGGATGAAACCGCGCGACGATAAAGGAGGGGCTTGCGACCCGGCCCTGGACGCCCAGAGCACGCGCCAGGCCGCGAACCAGGACAGTTTTGCCAGCGCCCAAAGGGCCGACAAGCCCCGCCAGGTCGCCCACTCTCACTGAGCAGCCCAGCGCCGCGCCCAGCATCTCCGTCGCTTCCACGGCGCCGCTGTACAGCACCAGTTTGCCCGACTTGCTCGCATCTGCCGCCATGGTGCCTCATCCGCTAGAGGACCACTGTAAAACTCGCTTCCCGTGCAACCAGACTCAATGGCAAGTAAAGAGTCTGGCGCACGGCGTTCTACACTTTATCCAACCTGGACGGGCCGACACCAGCTTTCGCAACAGTCCCATCAGAAAGACGAGCCAGGAAACAGCACTTGCCAGCCCTCGGCAGTCTGGACCGTCCCGAGGACAAGGACCTCTGTGCCCAATCTTACCAAGTACGAGTCCTGCTTTCCCAGCGACTCAACCTGTGGCTTGGCCGCTGTTTTGCTCAAGGTTGCACCGATGGCCCGCAAGACGGGCATGTTTTGGTCGCGCAGCTTGTCAACAATCAACTTGCGCTGGCTGGAAGGAAAGTCGTCCCAGTCAGGGTTTGCCGAGCGCGCCATCTCACCCCAGGCAATGAGGTCAGCGGCGCCTTCGTAGTCCTGAGCGGCGACCCGCGCGGCAAATAATTTGGCGGCTTCCTCGGGGCTGGCGGCCCCACGACTTTTCCTGCCGCAGCCTGCCACAGCAAGCAACGCCGCAAGGATTACAGCGGCACATAACAAAGTCCGCGCCGCGGTCTCACGTCTCAATCTAGCACGTTGCACGCGTCGTCCCCCTTCACAGCCAAGCCGAATATGCGGTCTGACCACCGACTTGGCGGTCGGAAGCTATAGGCATGGTAAATATGCGTTTCGGCAAAACCGGCCGCGACGAGCATGTTCTCAATTTCTTCGATCTCATAGGCGCGCTGATAATGGGTCTCGTGGAAGACCTTCTCGCGCGACCCGTCACGCCAGCAAAAGCGCATGTCCACGCGGCATATTCTGGTGGAGCTGTCCCACTGCGGCCGCCACTCGAATTCCAGCGGGTCGCCCGAGCCGAGGTTGCTCTGCGCGAAAAAACCAGCCGCCAGGGCATAAGTAGTATTCATGTCGAAAACGAAGGCGGCGCCTGGCTTGAGAATGCGGTGCACGTGACAGAAGCAACAGGCAAGTTTAGCGGGATCGAGAATGTAGTTCAGGCTGTCGTAAAGTGAGACTACCAGGTCGAAACTATTCGAGCGTAATCCCAAAGCAGAAGCGTCCATGACCGCAGCCGGCAGAGGCGGTTGTTGACGGCGGCAATGACGCACCATTTTTTCCGACAGGTCTGCTCCGTAGACTTCGTACCCTCTGCGCAGCATCTCGCTACCGACCTTGCCCGTACCGCAGCAAAGGTCCAGCACGCGCCTGGCCTGTAAACCGTGCCTAGACAGTAAGGCCTCCACGTAATCCACCCACTGGCCGTAGGGGATGGCGCGCATGAGATAATCGTAGTAGTCGGCCACGGCGTCAAACTCGCCGTGGCCGGGACGCGTGGCTTGCTGCGCTTGAGCTTTGGGCCGCCGCGGAGCCAATGGCGCTCACCCTTGCAGCCTGGAATCTGCCAGGCTGAGCTACCGGCCATTCACGTATTGCATGGCAATGATAGTTCTTGGGACGTCTCTACGAAAGACAGGGCCATAGTCGCCGTCTGGCCATGTGACGCGACAGGCCACCATGAAACGATTCCCGCGTGTTGGGATAGGGCCGCGGAGTTTGAGGCGCCAGGGGATGCGCACCTGGCCACGGGCCGGCAGTTCAGCCAGGGTCTTTGCACGCTCCTCGACCACCTCTACGCCCTGGGTATCTTCTATGCGGAGGCGCAGGTCGCGAACGGGGCGGTCGCACAAACTTTGAAGTACGACCTCGGCGGTGAAGACTGTTGCCCAGGGAACGTCCTGGGGGACCAGCAGGTTGGCGCTCAGCGGATATACGTTCCAGGACCGGCGGACGGCCGAAAAGGCAGCTGCCCCTGCCAGGGCCCACTCCCGGCCGGGATACGGACCGGTCCGCCCAGAGACAGCCGCCCGTGAGATGTCGTGCCAGAACACGCCCAAAGTTTTGTCGCCATTTATAAAGTCACTGTGAGCTGCTACCATGCGGCGATAAAGCTCTTCGGGAGCTGCGCGAGGCCGGATCAGGTTTTGGTGCCAGTAGAAGTCTAGCTGGTTGCCAGGGATGAGATTTGCTTGCCCCGGCTCGAGATAGTCTTGCCATTGCCTCACCATCAGGTCAAACTGGCGGGGACTGGAAACCTGGTAAAGCATCACTGCTAGAGCACTGGCCCCGGCGTCGGTCAGCATGAGAGGGTCTTGACCACTTTGGGCTCCATGATTCCAGCCGAAAATGAAAATGAAAAGCGGCTTGCGCAACTGGGCCAGGGCAAGGATGTCGCGCAACCGTTTCGCTACGAGGTGGGCCTGGTACCACTTCCACTGTTCGTAAAAGTCTGTGTGCGTCCGCCACTCGCGTTCCACCAATCGAGCCACGCGACGAATCTTCTCCACTCGGGATAGCCCCGAAAACTCTCGGTTCTCCTTTACAGGCATGCTCCGCAGGAAGCCGTCCACAATCTCGTAACCACCCCTGTCCGGTCTGAAGTAATCCAGGCCAACCATGTCTATGTTTGGGTCCTCGCTCATGCGGCTCAGGAAATCAGCCAGGTGGCGAGGCCGGTCAGGGTCCAGCAGAGAGATGAAGTCATGGTCGGCCAGGGAACCGTCGGGGCGAAGGACCTGCGCGTAGCGGTACGGCGGCTTGCCAGTATTTCGGCCCTTGGGGAAGGACGCGAAGGCAACTGCCCAAACGCCGAACTTGATGCCTCGCAGGTGTGCCTCGGCAGCCAGGCGGCGAATCCCGGGTTCGTCCGCCGCAAAGGGCTGTTGCATGCTAAGAGGCGAATCGCCCACTTGGGTAACCGCCCCGCGGCACCAAAAAGCATCGGCTCCCATGAATTCGGCCCAGTCAAGCAGGGCGCGCCAGTCGCCGAGGGTGCCGTCCGGGCGCCGCAGCCGACCTGTAGGCGGATGGTCTTCCCAAGTGACGACACACAGGCCCGGTTGGAGGGGGGGGGGCCGGCGGGCCTTGATGAGCACCGGCGAGCGCGCAACAGCTTCCGAGAGGCGGTCATCTTTTTGCTGGCTGCGGGGCAGGCTGCGCACCGGCGCACCCCAGTCCCAGGCCTCGGGCACTCGCATCTCGCACCGTGCCTCGACAACGTACTCGCCCAGGGGAGCGTTCCACGGAACCGGCCAGTACGCTACGTAAGCCTGAAGCCCTCGGTCGTAGACTGGTTGGAGTATCTCAACGTGCCCCACGGTGGGCTGAGGTACTCCGCCGCGAAGTACGGCCACCGTCGGCGGCTGCGGCAACGGCGCCAGACGTCTGTCAGGCCCTAAAGTCGTCACCACGATGGGCACCAGGCCGTCCCGCCACACCTCGGGCGTCTTGACCGTCAAAGCCATCGGGAAAGAAATAGAAGGTTCCTCCGGCTTTTGGGAACGACTGGCAAGGAATCCCGCAAGCTTTCCGCGCTGGCTTAGCAAGACAAGTATCAGGACAAGCGCCAGGGCCATGAGACCACACGAGCCACGCTGCTGGGCATGCCTACGCTTGCGCAGTGCTCTCGGAGAGTCTAACTTGGAGGATACTGGCGGGCGAGGCGTCATCCTCTGTCTCCACGGACGGCCACCGCCGTTTACCGCCCAAGGCAGGTGCCCGCTGTTAGACAACCTTCTTGTTCAATACCAACCACTCAACGCTCTTCAGTATGTAGGCCATGAATATTGTGCCCATGATTACATAGAAGAAGATGCGCACCGCTGGCGTGTCCAGATAATAAAACCACTGCCGCGGGTCCACCTGGTCCGTCAGGGTGAACCGTGCAGCCAGGTTAGAAAGGACAGCCAGGAAGCGGCGGTAGATCCCCATTATGGGAGCATAACCGAAAATGAGTCCCGCCAGGGTCAGGGCGATGACAACAGGGTTGACAATTTTATATTTCTGGCGCTGATGCTCGATGTAAATTGGGCATTTGACGCACGGAATGGTGCGCTGAGCAGACGATAGCGCTATGTCAGCTTCCAGGTCTGAGCGTATGTACTCACCCTCCGGTCGCCGGGCGGTGCTGTGACCTCCTGTAGATGCCCTGATGAGAGCCTCGATGAGTTTTGGATTGCACATGCAGCCGTAGCCGAACTTCCAGCAGGTTTTGCGGTTAATGTAGGCCGGGCAGGTATCGCGCACGGCACTATGGCAGAAGGGCATGTCCCAGCAACGAGCCCATATTTTCGCCGTCACAGCCGCTCCGGGTTTCTTGGCCTTCTCGACCTCAGCCTTTTCCTCAGGCCTTTGTTTCGGCCCCGCGGCCACGTACATGCCCATCTCTAGCAACACCCGCGCACCTACGAGGACTAACACCACCTGTCCTGCCCATGTGGTGTAACTCGCCACGATCCTGACCGACTCGGTCTGAGCTCCCTGTGCGTAGGCGGCAATCAAGAAGGGTGTGCCAAAAAGGAACCCCGCCCCGACTATCCCAGCCAGCACGGCCCAAGCCACCTCGTCGAGGGTCAGGTAAAGCAATGCAAGGGTGGCCACGGCCGAGGCGACAAGGAGTGCCCGCCCCATCAAAGCCAGGTTGGACAGTATCAGCGGATTGACGTTGACAGGGCGGGCCAGGTAGCCACCTACAATGGCCCACACGTAGTAGCCGTAGGCGACCACGGTCGCCGCCAGGGCTATTTTGAGTACCAGTGCTGCCCACGTCGAAAGGATGGCCGACAGGTCTGCCTCCCGCCGCTGCCGGGGCTTTTGCGGCGTCCCTTCTGCGCGTCGCATGGCATCTCTCCCCTACTCTGCCTCGCCAGTTTCCCGCTGCGTACTGGCTTGTGCGGCTGCCCTCTCACGTTGGCTTTCTGCTGACGCCCCAACGAGCTCGGGCTTCTTGGCCCGCACCATCTCCTCGAAATCAAGCGGGTCCACGCACTTCTCGCGAGCAGACTCGTAGTCAGCGATTCCGTCAACTACTAGCTGAGCCAGGTGCTGGTCAAGGACGAACATGCCGCGCTTCGAGCCGGTCTGGATGATAGATCGAATCTGGTGAGTCTTGGCCTCACGGATGAGGTTGCGGATGGCGGGTATGGCTTCCATGGTCTCAAAGGCAGCAACACGGCCCTGGCGGTCAGCGGTCTTGACCAGAGTTTGAGAAAGCACGCCCACCAGGTTGACGGAAAGCTGCATGCGTATTTGTTGCTGCTGGTAAGGCGGGAAGACGTCAATGATACGGTCCACAGTTTGCACAGCGTCTACGGTGTGGAGCGTGCCGAAGACGAGGTGGCCGGTCTCAGCAGCGGTTATGGCAAGGCCTATGGTTTCAAGGTCGCGCATTTCGCCTATTAGTATGACATCCGGGTCCTGGCGAAGGACATACTTGAGGGCGTCGGCAAAGCTGATGGTGTCGCGCCCCAGCTCGCGTTGCTGAATTAGGGCCTGCTTGTCTTGGTGGACAAACTCAATGGGGTCCTCGACGGTGACGATGTGGACGGGCTTTCGGGAGTTGATATAGTCAATCATAGCGGCCTGGGTGGTGGATTTTCCGGATCCCGTGGGGCCTGTTACCAGCACGAGACCGCGCGGATACTCGCACAGGCGCGGCACTATTTCAGGCAATCCGAGATCCTCGATAGTCTTGACCACGAAGGGAATGACCCGGTAGCAGCTCGTGACGTAGCCGCGCTGCACCATCAGATTGCAGCGGAAGCGCGCCAGGCCCTCGATCTCATAGGCCAGGTCGAGCTCGAGGTTATCCTCAAAGCGCTGGCGCTCTTCAGGGCTGAGAATCGAATAAGGCAGGGCACGACAGTCCTCCGGCGTAAGGGGGTCTCCCTTGAGACGCACCAAGTCGCCATGCACCCGCAAAATGGGCGGGGAGTCGACTTTCAGTATCAGGTCTGAAGCATTTTGCTTGACGGTAAACTCCAGGAGTTTGCGGATGTCATAGGTGGCCATGACCCACCACCCCCGTATTTAGTCAGCCGACGTCTCGGCGCGGCCGCACCGCCGTGCGAACTCCTTGGGATACGACGACTTGGCCAGGGCCTGCTCGTACTCTACGATGTCCTGGCGCACTAGCTCGGCCAGGTAGGCATCCAGCACGATCATGCCCTGGTCGCGCCCACCCTGGATGAGATTGTAAATCATGTGAGTTTTTCCCTCGCGGATGACGGCGCGGATGGCGGGCGTGCATTTCATTATCTCGAAAGCCGGTACCCGGCCCGGCCGGCCCTTTAGCGGCAGCAAGGTCTGCGAAACCACCCCGATCAGCGCTACCGACAACTGCATGCGTATCTGCTGCTGCTGGGCAGGTGGGAAGACGTCTACGATGCGGTCTACAGTCTGCATGGCGTCGGTCGTGTGGACGGTGGCAAAGACGAGGTGGCCAGTCTCGGCTGCGGTGATGGCCAGGGACATGGTCTCCAGGTCGCGCATCTCGCCGACGAGGATGACGTCGGGGGTGGCCCGCATCACATGGCGAAGAGCCTCAGCAAAGCTGGTGGTATCCTGGCCAACCTCGCGCTGTTCGATGGCGCATGTCTTGTCCTGATGAACGAACTCAATGGGGTCTTCGATGGTGATGATGTGAGCGCGGCGGTGAGTATTGATATGGTCAATCATGGCTGCAAGGGTAGTGGATTTTCCCGACCCGGTAGGGCCCGTGACCAGGAACAACCCGCGGGGAGCTAGAGCAAATTCTTTGAGCACCTGGGGCAGCCCCAGCTCGTCAATGCCTTGGATATTCCAGGGAATGAGGCGCATCACGGCACTGAGGTGCCCCTGCTGGAAGAAACAGTTGACACGGTAGCGGCCCACGCCCCTGATTTCGTGAGCCATGTCAAGCACTAGCCGCTCATGCAGCCTGCGCTTCTGCTGCTCCGTCATGATGGAGTACATCAGCTCGAAGGTGTCTTCATGCTCGAGGACAGGATAGTTGAGGCGCTGCAGGTCGCCGTGAATGCGAAAGATGGGCGGCTCGCCCACTCGCAGATGCAGGTCAGAGGCACTAACCTGCGGCATCTGCGCTAGCAGGTCCTCAAGCGTGTAAGGCAGCGGCACAATCCCTCACCTCCCAACCAACTAGGACTGCTGGACGTCAGAGGATGAGGACGGTTGCGCAGGGGCTGGGGGCTGTGGCTGCTCGGACGGCTGCGCAGTTTGGGCGGCTGCAGCCTGCTGAGCGCGCAACCTGGCCCTCTTGCGTTCCTCTTCGGCCCTGCGCTTGGCTTCGTCGGCCTGCTCGGCCTGCCAGCGCTTGAGCATCTGGCGCATCTCCGTGCGGTTGCCGGCGTAGAACATGGCCGACTCCTCGGTGATAATGCCTGCTGTGTACAGTTTAAACAGAGCCTGGTTTTTGGTCTGCATTCCCCAGTGGGCACCCTCGGCGATGACGTCGTACATGTCAGAGGTCTTGCCCTCTTCGATTAACTTTTCGATGGTGGGGGTCACGGTCATGATTTCAAGAGCAGCGACGCGACCGGTTCCCTCGGCGCGGGGCACCAGCGACTGGCTGATGACCGCCCTTAAGGATACCGACAAGCGCACCAATATCTGGTGCCTTTCGTGAGGCGGGAACATATTGATAATGCGTTCCATGGTCTCGTAGGCAGAGGTCGTGTGGACGGTCGAAAAGACCAAGTGGCCGGTTTCAGCAGCCTGCATCGCGGCGTTCATGGTTTCTACGTCACGCATTTCGCCGATGAGGATGACGTCGGGGCTTTGGCGAAGGGCGAATTTGAGGGCATCAAGGAAGTTGTCAGTGTCAATGCCGACGGCGCGCTGGGAAACTATGGATTTGATGTCCCGGTGAACGTATTCGATTGGGTCTTCGATGGTGACGATGTGGGCGCGGCGGTTCTTGTTGATGTGGTCGAGCATTGCGGCCAGCGTAGTGGACTTACCGCACCCCGTCGGCCCGGTCACCAGCACCAGGCCCTGGGGATACATCGCGATTGTCTTGAGCACATCGGGAAGCTCAAGTTCATCAATGCTTTTCACGATCAGCGGGATGATGCGCATAACAATGGCAACGTTGTTGCGTTCCTGGTAGATATTGATGCGCAGTCGGCAAACACCCTCGATGCTGAGGCCGATGTCCTTCTCGTGATATTCCTGGAAACGCTCCCACTCCCGGTCGGTCATGAGAGAACGCGCAATCTCGGCGACTTCCTCGGGCTTGAGCACGGGCATGTCTTCGCAGACCTGTATGGTGCCCTTAACCCGCATCGCGGGCTTAGAGTGAGGTTTCCAGAATACGTCGGAAGCGTTCAGCGACGAGGCCCAAGTGACCAGTTCCTGCCAGTTAATCATGGTTCACCCTCCTGGGTACTGGGGCCCGGCTGGCCAGCCTGCCCCATGTATCTTCTGGCGGCCACGTAGGTCAGGGCAGAGGCAACCAGGGCCGCAACCACCACCAGCGCATGGGCGACCGGCAAGTGCCGGGGCACGGGCGGGGCCGGGGCCTGAGGAGCCAGCGGGTCAGTAAAGTCTCGATTCTTGATCCTTATCCGGTACGTGGTCCCCCGCTGATTGGCTTCCCAGGTCACAGCAACGTAGTCGTTTTCAAACTGCCCTTGGCCGGGGGAAGACGGGCCGATGTAAGCCACAGCGATCTCGTCGTAGCGGCGCAGGACATACACCAGGGGCCAAATGGTCAGCTCCTCGCCAGGCGGTGTGGCCTCAATGCGGCAGTGAGCAACAACCCCGGCGTCGTCCGCGGTGACCTGATGGCCCGAGGTCTGCCAGCGGCCGGCAATGGCCGCCGCCTCCAGGTCAGCCTTAGCGCGGTCTTCCAGCTCGCCGTAGGGGTAAGCTATGCGCAGAGCCGCCGTACCGTCCTCCCGTGTGACCACTACAGCCACCCGGCGCGGCTCCAGGGCCCGCGCTGGCGCCGCCTCCGTCCATGCCAGGAAAGTCGCAACAATCACTAACCACCCGTTGCGCATCACCGTTGCTATTCGCTGGCGACTAGCGGCTTCCTGCGCAGAAGAGAAAACGCACGGGCTCACCGCCCGTGCGTGGTCTTCCCTAGTTGGTGGAGCCGGCGAGATTTGAACTCGCGACCTCTTCCATGCCAAGGAAGCGCTCTCCCCCTGAGCTACGGCCCCAGAGCATCTGTTAGTATAAACCATGCCCTTGCCGGAGTCAAGCTTCACCTGCCAACGAATCGCACCATCCGGCCTTGCTCCGGTTTTATTGTCCGCCGGCAACCGTGGCGACAGAAACTCGGCGCTTCTATTGTCTACCCTAAGGAGACCGGTGGAAAACCTCCTACACGTACGACATCGCGCCCTTACACAGTCTACGCGACATTGCAGAGCTTACTCAACCCACACGGCTAGCGGGTAAAAGCACGGCCCCACAACGTTGTACGCTCCCTTCACTCTGGATAAGCAAGCGCCAGCCTTTGCAGCAAGCTCCTAAGAAAACGCCTTCACAGAGGCTGACTGCAAATGGCCTGCCTGGACTCTTCAGGACCACGGCCACCCGCTAGCTGGGCCACGCTAGTACAAACCATGCCTGAGCTTCTTCAGTGGATATGACCATGCCACGCACAGGCGTTGCTGCCCTCTCCTTGCCCGAAACCACCTCAAGAGCAAGAAGACTCGGCGCTGAGGGACCACGAGCGGGATAATGACTAATCCTGCGCCGAGCACCTCCAGACGCCGCCTCATGGCCGGGCACGGCGGCGACGATAAAACGCCAGACGGCTGAAAATGCAGCCGCAGTAATCCTGCCGATACAGGCCCATCTGCTCGGACAGTTCACGAGAACGCTGGAAGCCACCTGCCTTGCGAAAGGTTTCTGCCAGCCACTCGATGCCCGCATCCTGGGCAGCTCGGCGCCCCACAGCATGGATCTGGTCGGGATTCTTCTGCGGCCCGACAGTGAGCGTCGTCGTGACTAGGCTGCAACCATGGCGGGCCGCCCAGCCCGCTACGGCCCCCA
>JANZZA010000745.1 GCA_026419655.1 Armatimonadota bacterium
CTCGTAGGCGCATTCGTTGGCGGCCATGGCCTCGGCGATACGGCGGAGCATGTCTTCGGGCAAATCTTCTGGATTTAGCTTGGCCTCCCACCGCCCCAGATTGAAGGGGTGCGCAATGGCGTCAACCACGGGGTTGGCGGCTGCTTTCACCATGGCCATCTCGACGTTTTTCAGAAAGCCCTGCACCGTGGCAGGCACGGCACAGCCGACCCCTGTAGTGCGGGTACCGAAGTCCGCGATAATCCACCGAAAATAGCGGGCTCCTTCGCGGGTGATGCTTACGTCCCCGCTGGGGTTGAGAATTACGACTTCCGCGCCCGGCACAACTGTCACGGCTGAGGCAGCGTCCGCCTGGATGATGGCTTTGGCCCAATCTGCCGGGTTGGCGCCGGGCTGGTGGTAGAAATGGTCGGTGATGGCTAGGCAGCGCAAGCCGGCAGCCTCGGCTGCCCGGACACAGTCGGTCAGGGTGTCGCGGCCGTCGGAGAATGTAGTGTGGACATGCCCGTCATAGGGCAGGGAAGTCACGCCGGCGGACACGGGTCATCGCCTCGCGCACTGTTGCCCTGCTGGCTCGCAGGGCTTGCACGGCGACGGCCAAGGGGTCGTCGTAGGGACCGAAAAGGTCAACGGTTAGAACACCCCTGAAGCCGGCGTCCCAAAGCGCCACTACCACGTCGGCGAGGGGCATGTCCCCTTGGCCCGGGAGCAGGTGACGGTGCTCCGTAGCAGGCATGTCTTCGAAGTGTACGTGAACAATAGTGCCCGCCAGCGCTCCAATGGCCGCGACCACGTCGCCTTCGGTGAGGAAAGCATGGCCTACATCCAGGTTCACGGCCAGGGCAGGGGAATCTACTTCGTCCAGGAGCCGCAGGGCATCCGCCACGCTGGAAACCATCAGACCTGGTTCTGGCTCGACAGCTAGAGTCACTCCGGCCTGGGCAGCCGATGCGGCTAGCGCCGCGAAGTGCTGCCTCAATGCATCCCACCCTACGCCCTCGTCGCTTTTCGGGGTGTTCAAGACGACTGTGCGGGTGCCGAACCATCCGGCGGCGGTAATGGTGACCTGCTGGCCGGCGGCGCGCTCTGGCCACGGCAGCGCGTCGCCGTGGAAACTTATCGAATGGATTCCCAGCCCAGCCTTGAGAACTGCTTCCTGGACGCGGGCTGCGACCTCCGGCGTCAACTTTCCTGGCGCAAGCTCGTGGCGCTCAAGGCAAATCTCTACGGAATCGTAGCCCGCTTGCCCCAGGGCTCTGAGCGCGCCCGCGAGGTTCATGGCGTCGAAGCTTGCGGTTCTGTAACCTATCCGGAACACTTACCAGCACTCCTTGGGTGACTGTTGCAAAATCGTCATTACACAACTAGGTGGTGCCAAACAGTATTTCTGGCTCGCCCAAAGTTGTGCCGTACACGGACCGGCAGCTAAGTCGAGGCAAGTTTTGCAACAGTCTCCCCGGGTTTTGTACACACGGCTAGGCCATTTACCATGCTCGGCGCTTCCAGCCGTACTCGCCGATCAGAGGCACAAATACACACCCGATGGTCTTGGCCAGTTCTATATGGTCGCCGTGCTTGACGCCGACGACGCACTCCTGGCACCCACGCCGGCCTACGGGTGCGACTATCCGGCCGCCATCTGTTAGCTGCTCGAGTAAGGGCGGTGGTATTTCCGGGCAGGCGGCTGCCACGATAATGCGGTCGAAAGGCGCGTGCTCAGACAGACCAAGCGTGCCGTCGCCGAGGAAAATGTGTACGTTGGTGTATCCGAGCTGCTGGACTATCTGGGCAGCACGGTGTTGTAGCGGCTCAATTATCTCCACGGCGTAAACTTCTCGCGCCAGCTCGCCCAGCAGTGCCGCCTGGTACCCAGACCCGGCGCCCACTTCCAGGACCTTGTGAGTGTCGTGGACATCCAGCATTTCCAGCATTACGCCAACCATGTACGGCTGTGAGATGGTCTGGCCATAGCCGATAGGCAAAGCCCGGTCCTCGTAGGCGGCATCACGGAGTTCTTCTGGTACAAACAGGTGCCTGGGGACCTTGGCCATAGCGGTCAGCACGCGCTCGTCACGAATTCCGCGGGCCCGGAGCTGCTGTTCCACCATCCTGGCCCGTTGCAGCGCGAAAGCCTTGTCTTGGCCAGCCATGGCGCCCCCTCCTTACCTCACTTGCGCGAACACCGCCAGCCAGCCACAATACACCACACTCTTCTTTGCAGTGCCTGCGCGGGCCGTAGGGTGATGACTTTGCGCCGTCAGGCTAGTCAGCGTGACCGATGGCCGACCGCACCGCCCGACACCGACGTCGCTGTGGCTCTGTTTCGCTGCGGCTTCATAATAGCTTTTTCCATTTCTGCCAGCGCCGCCGGCCCGGGAGGGTCTGAATTGCGCGCTTGGCTGGCTGTAGGCGCTGGCGCCCTGTATACCGTCGGCCTTCTCCTTGTATGGTGGTTCCGCCGTTCTGTGTCGCCATGGGCCCGCGTCCTTGGTGTAGCTGTTGACATTATAATGATCAGCGTTCTTGTCGGCACCTACGGTTCTCTCGCGACCCGGCTGAAAGACGTCTACTACCTGGTTATCCTGGCAGCAGGTGTGTGGTTTCGTCCGAGGGGCGCCGTCGTGACAGCCCTTGTGGCCATGGTCGCTTACGCAGTTGCCTACAGTCTGGGCATGGGACTGCCGTTAGACTTTAGCTCGGCTGCCCGCACGCTTTATGACAGCGGGGCCTTCTTCATGCCGGCTGTCGCCGTCGCCGCGTGGATGCTGTTCACTGCCCAGGGACGTGACCAGTTCCGTCTGGCCCGGATTGACCACGAAATCGGTCTTGCCCGGACCCTTCAGGACAGGCTGGTGCCCGGGAAGTTTCCAGACATCCCCGGCTGGGAGATCTATGCCCACATGGAGCGCGCGGCCCAGGTGGGCGGCGATTTTTACGACTTTCTGCGCCTGCCTGATGGGGCGCACCTCATAATTCTCGCCGATATGGCAGGCAAAAGCGTTTACGGGCTCGTTCATCTTTCGCTGCTGCATTCTCACATCCATGACGTGGCAGAACGCGCTTCAGATCTGGGAGAACTGGTGACCGAGGTTGCTCGCCGTGCATGGCCCGAGCTGCGGCCGGACAGCTATGCCGCTGCTGTAATGCTTAAGATCTGGCCTGAACGAGGAGACGTGGAATTCGTCAATTGTGGCCACTTGCCGCCCCTGCTGGTGCCGCCGGGTGGGGATATGACGGAGCTGGCTACAGGAGACCCGGTCATTGGCGCGCGTTGCTGCCATGCCTATCGCACGGCCAGCATCGTGGCTGCACCGGGTACGGTGATTGTCTGTTACACCGACGGTTTTGTGGAGGCCCGCAGCACCGACGGCTCAGTGTACGGGGAAGAGCGTTTGCGGGCATCCGTGCGCGACTGGGCTACCCCCAGCGCTTCCCCGAGGGATGTCAGTCGTGGTCTTCTTGCTGACTTGGCTATGTTCTCAGGACCTGAGCGCAGAGATGACCAGACATTGGTCGTGCTGAAGCGCACGGGAAGCTGAAGAGGTAGGTGCTGCGGTGCTGCCCATTGTGCTGCCAGCAGAAAGGGTTCAGCGGGGCGAAAAAATTGACACCGAGGTCTGTCGCAGACCTCTTTCGACGGTTGTCCGGGATGGACTGTGACCGAAGCATTGCCGGGCTTTCAGCAAGTGGGTCAAGGAATTCTTCTGCAGACGGAGAGCTGACGGGGCGGCACAAAAAGTTGCCGCCCCACTCTCAGGAGTATGGGGCCCACGCATCCAGCGGCGGGAGATGGCTGGCGCGCCGCGTCTCGCCCTGAGAACTACGGGACTTACGCAAGGCGTCTTAACAGCCCAACGACCTTTCCGAGTATTCGCACGTCGCGCACGATAATAGACTCGAAATTGTCGTTTGACGGGCGCAGCTCGAAAAAGTCAGGGTGTCGGATGAGTCTTTTGACCGTAGCCTCGTCTTCGAGTAAAGCAACGACGATGTCGCCGCTATCGGCATTGTCCCGGCGTTCGACTACGACCAGGTCACCGTCATGGATACCGTCGCCTATCATGCTGTCGCCGCGCACGCGCAGCAGGAAAGTTTCTGGGCCGGTGAGGAAGTCCTCGGGGAGAGGCAGCAGCTCGTCCACGTTTTCTTCGGCCAGGACCGGCTGGCCGGCTGCCACCCGGCCAACCACAGGCACGTACCGCACAGGCCGCTGCTTGAGCTCCTGGGCAGTTCTTACCGGCCGCAGGGCCCTCGTCAGCAGCGGCTCACGTTCCAGCAGGCCCTGTTCTTGGAGCATGCGCAGGTGGAAATGAACTGTAGAGGTCGAGCGCAGGCCCACGGCGGCGCCGATTTCGCGCACGGTGGGGGGGTAGCCGCGTTCTCTGATAGCCTGTTCGATGAACTGCAGAATAGCCTGTCGCCG
>JANZZA010000033.1 GCA_026419655.1 Armatimonadota bacterium
CTATCCACGGAGGCTGCAGGCCATGCCCCTTATCCGTCCCGCCGCCGAGCTGATAACGGACAATCCCCATGCCGACGGCCTGCTCAGCAAGCACGGCTTCGGCTACGACTGGCGCTTCGAAGCCACCAAGGACGACCGGCCCACGCAGGCAGAAAATTTTCAACCCGCCTGGCTGCTGAATAACTGCGAAATAGTCCCGGTGGTGCACGCTCTCGGTCTGCGCGGCTATGCGGTCAAGGCCGACATGGACCTGGCCGAGTGGAGCATCGAGGCAGGCGAGTACTGGAAGGTATCGCGGCCAGCAGGGCGGCCGAGGGCGGCGTACATCTTTTTCTATGACGCCCGGCCAAACCGTTACGGCGGCGTGATGTCGAGGCGCAAGTACGAGCCGCGCGTGGCCATATGGCTCTGGCGCTTCAGTCCGCCCGACGGCCAAACCGACCCCGTCTTTGTCGAGGTGACATTGCACGGCGACGGCCTTGGGCCTGCCTATACAGTCCAGGTGCCGCTTCATCAGGAAGAGTACAAGTATCCGCGGCTCTGGCGCCATGACCCAGGCCAGGACGACCCGCAACTGGTTGACGAGCTGGGCCGCTATGACGCCGCGCGGGCAGCCCTCAGCGACAGCGCCATCGAGCAGCACCTGTGGATAGAAGAGACCGACGGCGTCCTTGTCATATCGCTTACGGGGGCCGCGGAGCCGTGGGTCTACAAGCCTGAGGACGGTCTGGGGCCATCGCGGGGGCATGTGTCGGTGACCATCCGCGGCCATTGCGCGATGTTCAACCTCCAGCCCCTTCGCTATCCAAACCTTGGCACGGCCACCCCTGCCAGCTTCCTTACTGTACCCTACTGGATGTCCCAGACGCCCCAGTACATCCCGGCGACCGGCGGGATAGGCCTGACACAGGTGACAGAAGACCCGGGCTCCGGCGGCAGCTTGACGCGGCCCGTGGTCACGCTGACGGCCACCGAAAGCCATAAGCGGCCCCTTGTCTACCTCGTCCACCAGTACCATCAGCCCGAATTTGCGCCCGGCGTAAGCAATCCTGTCTCCACCGCCGGACATCAGAACCTGCTCCGGCTGCGCTGGCGCCGGCGATGGGGGAGAGGGTGGCACTTCGAGGCAGAACTGCGCGACTTTGCTGGGGCCTATCAGTGGCGCGGAAACGAGAAGGTCACGGTCAGAGCCGGCTGGCAGGAAGCGACAAGCCAGGTCATGGTGGCCTACCTCGACGGGCCAGCGCGGCGGCGTGAAGGCCGCGAGTATACAGGCCGCGCGCAGGTTCTTGTCGAAGGCCGCGATTACATTACCGCCCGCCTGCGCAGCCGCAAATTCATGGCCTGGCATGGCTCCCCCGTGGGCTGGAATTTTGCCGAATGGTTTAGCTACGTACTCCGGCGGGCGGGCGTCGCCCCGGCCCTTCTCGACATACCCGACGATGGCTACGTCATTGAGGCAATGCCTGAGCGCTGGCGCGGCCGGTATGAATTTGGCCATGACGTGGAGGTAATCACAGCCCTGGATGCCGTGGCCCGCAGCCGTGGTTGGACCTGGGGCATAAACGAGCAAGGAAAAATCTGGGCCGGCCCGGAGCCTGTATACTCCGGCATGCCCGACTTCAGCCTCGACGACCAGGCCTTGGCCGAAGGCGACCGCATCATGCGCATTGAAGCCGAGCGGGCCGCCGCTGATTTCCGCAACTACGTCGCTGTATTCTCCTCCCGAGGGGGCATCCAGGCAGCCATCTGGCACGACGAAGCCAGTCACCGCGACCCAACCAGCGCCGCCTTCATCGGCGATGACTGGTGGGAAGTGCTTGTGGCGCCCGACGAGCGCCAGCCCGAACTGGTCGGTTGGATGCTGCTGCAGGAGCTCCGGCGGGCCCGCTGTGAACTGGCATGGGAGACGCCCGGCAAGCCCAACCTGCGGCCAGGAATGTTCGTCGAAGTGCGCGTCTCCGGCCTCGGCGTGCCCGAAGGCGTGGTGTTCCAGGTCATCGAAGACGTGGGGCTGCTGGACGTCAGCCGCGGCGTCTTCCGGAGCATCTTTCTGGCACGCGCGATTGACATCTGAGTCACGCCCGCCGTCGCAAAGATACAACCGAGAGGGCACAAACAATCGTGAACAACAACAGCGTCCAGATAACCCCTCGGGCGGCGGTGAGTCTTGGCCTGGCGCTCATGCTGGCCGGGTCCCTGGTCGCCGCCGCCGTCACCTGGGGCCGCATGGAAGCCCAAATCGCCGCAAAACTGGACTGCGCTGTGGCGGAGCGCGACTTCGTGCGTAAGGCCGACCTCGCCGACCGCCTGGATGCCATCGAGCGGCGCCTCATGCGCATCGAAGACAAGCTGGACCAGATCTTCAACACGCAGGAAAAACCGTAGGCAAAGGGATGGGGAAGGGGGGACTTCTGTCCCCCCTGTGACCCCCCTGCTGGGGGAACCCGTTCCCCCAGACCCCCTGTTGCTGGGGCGGGCCGGATTCCGGGCGCGCGCGGGCGCCACCGTAAGCGCCTGGTATCCGCGCGATGCAGGTCCTTACTGCAGCGCTGCATGACCCGTCCCGCGCGCCCGGAATCCGGCCCGCCCAAAACGCAAAAAGTTTGGGAAGGGGGCCTGGGGGATAACCCTTTTCAAAGGGCGTCCCCCAGAACACAGGTTCCTCAGAAAGGCGCCCCGTTTTCGGCCCGGCGAGGCTTCCTGTGCCGGAGAAACCGCTGCCTGGCCGTGGCCCTCCCAGGGCCATACGCCAGACGATAGCTCCCAACCAGCAAGGTGAGAAAAAGGATGACAGAGGAACTTTTGCCAGCAGGGCTGGTAGCAGCCTTTGCGATAGCGTGCAAGTTTGTAGTGGATGTCGCCGCAAGACTGTACCTGGCAGCAGGGGGCAAAGACCTGCCCGGATGGGCCAAGCAGCCCCTCTGCGCCGCTATCGGTGTCGCCCCGACCTGCCAGGCCAAGGTTGATGTCTTCGCAGGCGCCACTGGCGGCCCAACCGCCCTGGGCTACGTGCTCACAGGGATCGTGCTTGCTGCAATGGCCAGTGAAGTTGCCCACC
>JANZZA010000131.1 GCA_026419655.1 Armatimonadota bacterium
TGGGCCACAAGGCGGGCGATAAAGCGCTGCCACGACATGTGCGTCGCCGGCCCGCAGACGCCGTCGAGCCAGAAGCTCCGGTACTGGGCGTTGACGATGTCGTAGGGGCCAATGGTGGCAGCTTTCGGGGGCACCCAGGACCAGTCGCCCCCGAAACTGTGCAGGGCGTTCTGCATAATAGTCATCGGGTTCAGCTCAACGATTGAGGCCTTAGCCTGGCGCCACTCGTCGTCCGAGGCGTAATTGTGCCCCAGGTGCGACTCCCAGAAGGCAATGTGACCGCACCAGCCAATGCCGCCGTAGCAGCAGTCGGCCCCACAGCCCTCAGTGGCCTCCATTATCATGTCGGAGTACCGGGTGATGTTTTCGGTGTTGGGGAAGTGGATGTTCTCCTCGGGCGGGCGCAGGTCCTCACGGATGCGGCCAAAGAAATTCTGCCACATGGCCGTCGCGAAAGAGCCTTCCCAATCCGATGGCGCTGTCTGGCCATTTTCGTCGGCGTACTCGTCCATGTTGAAGGTGACCAGGTGCTTGCAGGAGATGTTGAGAGTGTTAATCATGCGGGCGGCGATGGCGTACTGGGGCACTGGGCCGACCGGCAGGATTAGCACGCACTTGCGGCCCGCCTCGGCTGCGGCGACGATGCGGCTGACGATGTCCACGGCGAAGGCCCCGTAGAACTCGGCCACGTCCTCAATGACACGGATATGAAAGTCGGGGTTGGGGTGCTTGGTAATGTCCTCTTTGCGGATTGCCCGGACGCGAGCACAGGCCTCGGCGTCGCGGAAATCAATAAAGCGTGCAAGCTGTGGCATGAAGCCGCTCATTCCTGACCCTCCTTTTCGTAGCTCAATGGACGGTTCCGCGCCCGGCGCCACCTACCTGCTTGTCTGGCAATGCCTGCTTGCCTGAACAGCTTCGCTCGGACAAGTGTCGCAAACTGCAAAGATTTCCCTTTGCCAGCTTTTCTGGGGCAAACCCTTTGAAAAGGGTTGTCCCCCAGGCCCCCTTCCTGAACTTTTTCGTGCTCTCTGACCGGTCTTTGCTGTGGCACCGCTAACTAGTCTGCTGTACCTGCGAAGCCTAGACGGGAGCGCGGCGGCGGGCTTGGATTGGCCACACGCCGGACCTTGCCGCCGGCAGCTTCATAGTCCTGTAGCACCTTGCCGCCAGCGCCGGTGGTCCAGAAATTCGGCCGCTTGAAGGCCCCAGGATATTTGTCCACGTCGAGGATGATGAGGGGCGCGGACGGCCGCCCTCCGGGCAATAGCAGGCTGCGCAGATATTCGGCCGGCCAGGGAATTTTCGTGTCCATGGGCCAGGCGCCCGGCGTTTTGGCGGCGATGCTTCTGAATTGCTCGGCGCTCCCGGTTATGACTATGGCTGCAGCCCCGTCCGGCGGGTCGCCGCGGCCGTACTCGAAAGGTTGTGCAGCAAACCAGGCAACCTTTGCCCTGGATGGAGTATAGGTCACGCTGACACCAATCGGGTTTTCTGCGTCCAGGGGCATCCGCCTGAGGATTACTTCCTCGGCCCAGGGCCATGACGGCCCCCGCTCGATTTTCACCTGGGCGTCGCCGCGCGCCTGTACGTTTGTGACGCGCAGGCCACTTCCCCAAACCACCACGGACAGGTCTACAAGGAAGCGGTCGGGAACGGCGCCCGCGGCGCGGACAGTGTAATGGCGCACGCCCGCGTTCTCGGAGACTTCCAGGTCAAGACCGCTGGCGCCGAGGGGTAAGTTTTTTACCGACAGACGCGGTCCGCCGAGAAGCAACGGCCGCAGATATGCCCGCCGGGCGAATGCGTCGGGCCGATAGCCGGTCAGCGCATGCAAAACGGCCTCTGCGTTGATGCCCGTCTCCCAGGGCCGGGCGCGGTGCATACCCCACACCTTTTCCGCGGGTTTGTCGTCGGGCGTATTCATCTCGGCATAGCCGCCGCTTCGCTCTGCACTATCCAAAAGGCCCTTCAGGGCGACTGCCACCGCTGGATGTCTCAGTTCGGCCAGGTTGTATACAAGATAGCCCGGCAGCATGCCCACATAATGTCCACACTGCGGCGTGGACTTTACCATCCCGCCGGGCCGTGCAAGATATTTCAGGATGCCCAATACGTTGGCCACTTGCCTGGGATCTTCAGCGCGGCCGTAGCCAATCCACAGCGGATTGAGATTGATGCTGGCAAAGGGATAGCGGTGCAGTTGCGGGCCGAAATCTGACAGGGACGGAGCATACAAGCCATATTCCTGCTGCCAGTAGATTAGTTCAGTCGCCCTGTGGATACGGGCGGCGAGGGTGCGGTAATCGGCGGCCTCCTCCGGCTTACCAAGAGCCGTGGCAAACTCCGCCATGGCTTCCGC
>JANZZA010000181.1 GCA_026419655.1 Armatimonadota bacterium
ATCGTTGACCCAGCGTCCGACCTGCGGATAGGCGTGCGAGCCTCGCGCGACGTATACAGGCCCGGCCAGCCGGCCCGGGGAGACTTTGAGGGAAGGACCGCCGCCGGCAAGCCCGCCCAGGCGGCTATTGGAGTATCCGTGGTGGACGAGAGCGTTTTCGCCCTCCAGGAAATGCAGCCGGGACTTGAGCGCGTCTATGCGTATCTCGAGGAAGAGCTGCGCAAGCCGCGCTACGAAATCCATGGCCTGGAGCTGCCGGTAATCATCGCCAGGCCTCTGCCAGCGGCGGAGGAGAGAGCACAGCGGGCGGCGCAAGTGATGCTGGCGGCGGCAGACCTGCAAGAACTCAGGCTCGCCACGCAGGATTCGTACCTCAAGCGCCTGGAGGCCGCTAAGGCAGAATGGGTAAAGAAAATGCTCCCCAAGTTGGTGGTGGTGCGGCGGGCGCTTCAGCAATACATGGCCAGACACGACCAGCCGCCCACCGTCAAAGAAGGGGCCAAAGCCCTAGTCGAGGGACGGTATCTCAAGCCGGAGGACCTCAAAGACCTGTGGGGCCGCGAAATGAAGCTGGAGCCTACCTGGCCAGGCATGGACCGACTGTACGACGTAGCCTTGCTATCGGCCGGGCCAGATGGAATTTTCGATACCGAGGATGACGTGCTGGTAATCGAGCCAGAAATGGAAGGCAGGCCGCGCTCAGGCATCTTCTTCCGGGCACTGAAGGGCGCTGGGGTGCCGGAAGCGATGATGGCGGAAGGCGATGCCTTTCCAGCGGCGGCTGCTCCAGGAATGGGCGGCGCGGCTGGTCCAGCCGCCCCAGAAGCCAAACCAGTCCGGGTGCGCGAATACTTCCCTGAAACGCTCTTGTTCCGGCCCGACCTGATTACCGACCAGGCTGGCCGTGCCACCCTGGAGTTCAAGATGGCCGACTCGATAACCACCTGGCGCATGACGGCCCTCGCAAACTCAGCCGCCGGGGAGCTTGGCTCAACTGACGCGCCCCTGCGGTGCTTCCAGGACTTTTTTGTGGACCTGAACTTGCCCGTAGCTCTGACGCAGGGAGACGAGGTCTCGCTCCCCGTTGCTGTCTATAACTACCTCACGGACCGGCAGACGGTGCGGCTAAAGCTGGAGACCCAGCCGTGGTTTTCTCTTAGCGGCGAGGCCGAGCAAACCCTGGATATCGCGCCCAACGAGGTAACCGTGCGCTACTTCCGCATCAAGGCGGAAAAACTGGGCGAGCACGCCCTGACCGTATATGCCTACGGGACCAAGATGTCCGATGCCATCAAGCGGTCGGTGCGCGTTGAGCCGGACGGCAAGCTGTTCGAGGAAGCCCGCAATGGACGCCTGACCGGTGAGGCAGAGGCTGTCATCGAGATTCCCGCGAAAGCCATCGAGGGCGCTTCAAACATTCTCGTCAAGGTCTACCCGGGCGTCTTTTCGCAGGTACTTGAAGGCCTGGATGGACTCCTGCAGATGCCTTTCGGGTGTTTCGAGCAGACCAGCTCCGTCACTTATCCGAACATCCTGGTGCTCGACTATATGAAGACAACCCGCCAGGCGACCCCGGAAATACAGATGAAGGCCGAAGGGTTGATCAACCACGGCTACCAGCGCCTGGTAAGTTACGAGGTCGCGGGCGGAGGCTTTAGCTGGTTTGGGGACCCGCCAGCTAACAAACTGCTGACCGCTATGGGCGTTATGCAGTTCCACGATATGATGCAGGTCTTCCCCATTGACGAAAACGTAATCACGCGCACGCAAGCCTGGCTGCTGTCTCAGCAAAATGCCGACGGCTCCTGGGACGCGGACAAAAATTATCTGCACGAAGAAACCTGGGGA
Organism: Armatimonadota bacterium; assembly: GCA_026419655.1. Lineage (GTDB taxonomy): Bacteria > Armatimonadota > Zipacnadia > Zipacnadales > FEN-943 > JANZZA01. The sequence goes on from JANZZA010000181.1 coordinate 1,849, forward strand.
CGTCTGCAGAACGCCAAGCTCTTGCCGACAGCCTACATCACCTGGGCGCTGGCCTCGACGGGCGAGAAGTCTTCCGGCACGAGAAACGGCTATAACTTCGTCCGCGCACACTGGAAAGAAGGCCAGGACCCGTACCAGCTAGCAACAGTGTGCAATGCTCTAGTAGCTGGCGACAACCTCTTCCACGGCGGTGAGCTGGACGATGTTACCATCGAGGCGTGTGATGCCCTCATCGCCATGGCCAAGCGCGAGGGCGAGAAGATGTGGTGGGAGAGCGAGATGGTAGGCTTCACGATGTCACGGGGCAAGGGAGCCGACCTTGAGGCCACGGGCCTGGCCGCCATCGCGCTGATAGCATCCGGGCGATATGCGGCCGAGGCCACTCAGGTGCTCAATTACCTGACTGAGGCCAAGGGCAGCAGCGGAACCTGGGGGTCAACGCAAGCGACCATTCTGGCCCTCAAGGCTCTCCTGATGGCCCAAAAGGGCGCCGCAAGCAAGGCAAGCGGGACTGTCGAGGTAGTGGTGAACGACAAGCCCGTCACGACCTTCGAAATCACACCCGACACGGCCGACATCATGCGCGTGGCCGACTGCCGCGAGTTTGTGCGAGAAGGCGCCAATAAAATACGACTGTCATTCAAAGGCCAGGGCAGCATGCTCTATCAGGTGGCCGGTAAGTACTATATGCCCTGGAGCCTGGTGCCCAAAGCCCCCGGCGAGCCCCTCGACATCTCGGTGCGCTATGATAAGACGAAGCTGTCGGTCAACGACACCGTAACCGCCACGGTGACCGTGAAGAATGAGGCACCGGGCCGGACCTCGATGATCGTGGTGGACCTGGGCATTCCGCCAGGGTTTGCCGTGGAAGCAGGAGACCTGGCAGAGCTGGTGGACGCAAAGACTATTAACAAGTTCAACCTGACGGGTCGCCAGATTATCGTCT
>JANZZA010000352.1 GCA_026419655.1 Armatimonadota bacterium
CGAAGAGTAATCGAAAATCCCTTCGCGCGGGAAACCCTTCCCCAAAAAGCCCTCGCCCCAATTCCTTCGCAAGTATTTCCGGACAGCCTCCGACCCGCGTCCGGTGAACGGCTGCTACTGAGACATCAGCCCAAGCAGGTAGGCACAGCCCTCGCGGGCAGCCTGGATTTGGTCACCTGGCCCTTCGTACTCGAAGGACAGGTAGCCTCGGTAGCCGATTTGCTTCAGGGCGGCGATGATGGCTGGATAGTCCAGGACACCCCGGCCGACGACGGTACCGCGATATTTCCGCCCGGAGCGCGATGGGAGCCCGTCAGCCTCGCACGGCAACGACTCCCAGTCCTTGGCATGAGCATGAACAACCTTGTCTGCAACAGCGTAAAGGAAGGTCACTGGGTCCTCGTCGCCCATGACCATGTTTCCGGTGTCGTAGGTAAGCATAAGGTCAGGGCCGGCCAGCTCACACGTCTCGAGGCACTCATCAGAGGTTTGGTACGGCGACTGGGGCGCACCAAAATCTTCGATTGTCAGGACGATCCCCCGGGCACGCGCTTCCGGGAGTAGCTGGCCCAGGCCGGCTGCCACATTTCGGCGTGCTTCAGTACGGCGCTGGCCCTCGCGAGCCACGCCCGTGGTGAACAGTACCGTCCTTGCTCCAAGTTCTGCAGCGTCGTCAAGACGGCGGCGCAAGTAGTCTATGGCCGCGGATTTTTCGGGGCCTTCCGGTACCGTTAGGTCGGCGCCGCTGATATAGCAGGAAACTACTAGGCCAGCGTCGCCAATCATTCGGGCCAGCTCACTGTTGCTATGGCCCTTGACGTTCCAGTCTGATATGTCCACCCCCTCAGCCCCACACTCGCGCATGAGTGCGAGAGCCTGAGGCACCGTGAGCATCCCCTCGGCGATTGTGCGCCCAAGTGAGTAGATCATGAAACCAAGCTTCACGAAGCTGCCTCCTTGCGATAAAGTTCGAGAGCACGGACAGCATTCTCGCTCACCTTGGCAAAGGCATCTACGTAGAGCTGCATCAGCGACAAGTCGTTTGGCGGGTAGACACCGCGTAAGTAAGAGTGTGACGCAAGGAACTCCCAGGTGCGAGGATATTCGGCTGGGTCGTAGTAGATGTCGCCGCGGCCGAAGGGACACGTCCAGGGACAGCCTTTGCCGTAGCCTACCCGCTTCTGGAAAACATCCTGCGCAGGCACGGGCATGCGCTGCCATTGATGCATGTGCACACCCTCGGCGGCCAAGGCGTGCTCCATTGCCCGGCGGAATTCGAGCGTGGGCACGTCGAGACCAACCTCATGCGGCCGGAACTCTACCACGTAGGTGAAATAGCACGGGTCGGCATACTCAGGAGTATAGGGGCCAGCAAAGCCCGGAATTTCTTCCAGGGCGGCGGTGAGGTAGTTGGCCAGTTGGCGGCGAATAGCATTGTACTCGTCAAGCCGGTCGAGCTGGCTCAGGATGAAAGCGTTGACGAACTCATGGGGCCTGTACATCCAGCCGAGGGCGTAGGCATTGTACTCTCGCGGTTTGTCGGGAAGGACAACCTCGCCGAACTGGCGGAGCATGTCGGCGTGACGCCAGTAGTCCTCGTTGTCTGTGGTAAAGAGGCCGCCCTCACCGCCAGAGAGGTTCTTCGAGCGGTTGCAGCTAAAACAGCCCATGTCCTCAATTTTGCCGACCTTGACGCCCTTGTAGGTAGCGCCGTGGGCCTGGCAGCAGTCGCCAATGACAACCAGGCCGTGCCGGCGGGCAATCTCGATGATAGGATCCATGTCGGCGGGCATGCCGTGGATGTGGACTGGAAGAACGGCCCGGGTGCGATCAGTCACGCGCTCTTCAATTAGGGTTGGGTCAATGGTATAGGTGCGAGGGTCTATGTCTGCGAAAACCGGTACGGCGTTGTTGTGAAGAACCGCAGCCGCGGTAGACCAGTAGGTGAAGGCACTGGTAATAACTTCGTCCCCTGGACCAATGCCCGCGGCAGCGATGGCCATGTGCAGGGCGGCCGTGCCACTGTTAGCGACGAGGGCGTACCTGGTGCCGATGTAGGCCGCCCAGCGTTCCTCCAGGGCGCGGGCGCGCGGGGCGTGGGTGCCGTGAAGCTCGTTGCTTTCGAAAACCGCCAGCACTGCTTCTCGGTCAGCCTGCGTCAGGGGCGGCCAGGGCTGGACAGCCCCGGCCGGCACCACCGGCTTGCCACCCTCAAGGGCAAGTTGCGCCGGCATAGCTGCTCTTCCTCCTCATGCACATTGGACAGATTCGGGCGTTTCTTCGCACGCAGCGCTCATGGCGCCACATGCTTCGCCGCCAGGCGACAAAAGCCTTTGCCCACTTCACGGATCGTCGGCGCCTCGCCAACCTGTGCAGGACGAAATAGATTGAGCGCTATCGCGGCAGATACCATAGCCAAACCGCGATGGCGATGGCGATTAGCACGGCGAAAACGACGACGAGCAGACATGTAACGCAGTTACAGCGGACGAAACCGCTTTCAGGCTGTTCGCTACCAACGGGAGCGCGCCGCCGGATCTCGGCGATCAGTGGCTCGTAATCATCCTCGCTGAGCGCGTAGAGGTTCACGCGATGGGCCCTGCCGGACTTGTCGTGAAGAGTGATGGCCACAAGAGTACCTTGCAGACTCGCTTCCCGCTGCCAGGCCGCAAGGTCGTCCCACGGAATGGCCCACACTACCCGCCCATGGTCTTCTAGAGCTAAACTCTCGTCGGAAACAACGACCTGCCTGCGAGACAGTCGCATCGCAAGGAGAAGGATAGCCAAGGCGGCACCAAATACCAGGGCAAGGTAAACTACGTCGGCGGCCTCGGCGGGCCTTAGACCATTGAGCGTAAGTAAACGGCCCAGGCCACCTGGTGCGCGGGCCTCGATGGTCACGAACATGCCGAAAAGAACCCACGTGGCGGCAGTGATAACCTGCAGCGCCCGTCGCAGGCCTGCCGCTACAGTCGGGAAGCGCTCGGCAGGCAGCTCCTCGGCCCCGAGCGCTTCTGCGGCAAGGCAATCCGGGCATAGAATCCCCGGCCCTGTAATCGGACGCCCACATCTGGGGCAGTTCATTGGTCAACAGCCCGTACGCTGAACAGACCCGAGCCAAGCCTGGCCGGCGGGAAGCTGAAGCTTCCCCTGAGGGCCGCCAGGCAGTTGGCTACCGCCATCAGGCCGCCCAAGCAGCGGCCCTTCCCGCAGCCAGCATCGCCGCCTCCCCCAACATGATAAGATAGCGAACTGCACAACAGACTATCTGCTAGCCACCGGTGGGTGGCGCCACGGACAAGCATCAGCCCTGCCCGCCGGATGCGAAGTCAACCACGCTCGCTGGGCAGAGCGACATCCAGGCAGCAATCCGAGCCGATCCGGCGCGCCACGTTATATCCCGCCGCTGTACATCCTATCCCATGCAAGAAAAGTCTGCTATGGCCTTGGCAATGGCCGGATAGCTGGTTCGCCAGGCATCAGAGGGAACATTTTCAGACACTTGTATCTGGAGGCGACCAGTACGGCCCGCCTGCTCGAGGATGTCCATGGCCACAGCGTAGACCGTGTCGGGGTCGCGGGTGTGCACGGAAGACGGAAAGTTGAGCCACAGGCGCATGTCGGGCCAGAGGCTGACAGCATCAGCGGGACTGGTGTCGTTGTCAGGAGGCGGAGAAAAAGAGTCGATCCCGCCAATACGGCTGGCGGCAATGTCATCCCAGAGGGGCCGAAGGTCCCCGTCCATGTGGACGAAGACGCGCACGTCGAGACCGTCAAGCATGTCGGCGAGGCGGTTGTAAAGGGGCACACAGTACTCGCGGAAGCGTGC
>JANZZA010000374.1 GCA_026419655.1 Armatimonadota bacterium
ACCATGAGCGTGTCGGGAATCTCGTGGCGGAATTTGCCCCAGCTTGCGAATTTGCGGCAGTCGCAGGGGAAGCGGCAGACGAGATAGGCCAGACGCCCGCATCGGCCCGACCGAAGCTCCTCCCGCAGCGTCGTCTTATCCTGGTCGAAGCGGTGGCTCATCGTGACGGCCATTTTCTTGCCGGCGCGCCGGACTTTCTCAGCGATGCGAACAGAAGCTTCCAAGGTGTCGGCTATGGGCTTCTCTGAGAGGATGTGCAGGTCGTGGGCGAGGGCTTCGTCAACGATTTCCTCGTGGTGGGCGGGCGGGACGACTATCGTGCAGAAGTCTGCCGGATTCTCGTCGAAGGCCCGGCGCACGTCAGTGTAAAGTCTATCGTCGGGCAGGCCTAGATGCTCCCTGGCGTTGGCCAGCGCCTTGGGATTGATATCAACCGCAGCGACGACCTCGATTAGACCCTCGCGGATGTTGGGCGGCAGGAACGTCGAGCACCACGTCTTCCCCCAGCCGCCTGTGCCGACGTGAATCATCTTGTAGGCTGTGCGGACTGTCTCCTTCGTCACCGGCACTTACGTCCCCCTAATGCCAGCCTGTTCCGCCTTAGCTTTAAGGTAATTTATGAAGGCTGAACATGCCACAAGGAAAAACTTCGCCTCATCTACGGTTACCGGACGAGAGTCCTCGGTAAGCGCGTGCCTAATGCCGCCTTCGTCGCTAGCGTAGCCGTAGAGCTTGTTGAAAGCATATTTTAGTGCGGGGTGCAGGGTCACTCTTCCGCCACGCTCGATGGCCTTCAGTGCCTCCGGCAGCGTGCCCTTTGGACTGCCGCATATCGCCCGGCACATTGCCTCAACTGCGCTGATAGCTTCCTTGACGCAGTTTCTGTAGTCGGGGCTTCGCCTCTCCGACAGCTTCGAGAGTGCGCAGTCAATGTGGGCCTGGGCTTCCGAGAGACCGCACGCCTGCGCCTGTTCTATCTGCGCGATCTCTGCCTCCGACGTAATCGGCTCAACGAGACCTGAGACGACCCTGTACGCCGAATTCTCCTCCGCCAGCACCCTGTTGCACAACTCTGCCAGCCTAACCGACACCTCGTCCGGCAGGGCGTGCCAGAGGAATTCCAGGAGGTCAAGGACGTCATACCATTCTCTTTTGTAGAACGTCTCGCGGATGTGCGAGAGCATAGTGGGCCAGTCGGCCGGCATTCTATCGAAAGGCATCTGCCATAGTTCCGTCCATAGCGACTTACAAAGCACGCCCAGCTTGCACTCCGGCCAGGGCCCCTGCGCCCTCCATAGAGGTGCCGGGCCACGTTGCAAGGGGTCGAACTGAGACTCGAACACGGCCTGACGGTACGCGCCTGCGCATGGGGTCCAACAGACGTCCCACAGTACGTTCCACAGGCGCGTGCGCGTCTGTTGGTCGAGCGATTCCAGTTGAACCACTTCTCTTGCCCGCACGCAGCCTTTGCGTTTAGAGAACCACTTCACGGTTTGCCACTCCCTGTGCTTCGACCTGTGTCCGCGTCGCCCGTGTGCCTTTCGCGTTAGTGGTTGTTCCCCGCGCCGGTTTGCGAACGTGGAAGGTCCCAAGCGGACGGGTGAGCAGAACTGTCAGTGATTGGCGCAACAGTTCACGCATGAGGCGCTGGTAGGGCAGGTCGTGCTCGGCAGCAATGGCCCGGAGCTGCTCATAAAGCGGCTCGTCAATGCGCATCGTGATGGTGCGGGTCTTGCGGGCTTCTCGGCGCTTGAGGCGCACGATGACCTCTGCCGGCCCCTCGATGTACTCCGACGGGTCGTGCTCGTCCCAGAAGCGAAGCTCGTCTTCCTCGCTCGCGAAGGAAGGCAGTTTTTTGCGCTGTTTTCTCATGGCCTCAGTCTCCTCGAAGGCGTTTGTGGCGGGCCGATTCTCGCCTGCCCTGGACCGGGCGGGCGGTTATGATGCGCCCGATGCCATTGCCTTCGTCCACGAAAATCACCCACAAATGTCTCCCGTCTGCCGTCTTGCCGGGCACCATGTAGCGCCTTTCGCCGGCCGCCGTCGCGTGGGTGCGATAGTACCTGGGGCTGCTGCCCGCTGCCTCAACTGCTTCATCGAAAGAGACGCCGTGCTTCGTCTTCATGTGTTGGCGTGCTGCACGCGAAGCCCGGAACTGCCGTATGACGGGCATAGGACGAGAGTACTCTTGTATGGACAAAATGTCAATATAAAATGCCTTGCCACGGCTATGCGAGAAGAACCTGCAAGGGCTTTTTCTGGGGGGAAACCCTTTAAAAAGGGTTATCCCCCACGCCCCCTTCCCAAACTTTTTCGTGCTGCTTCCAGCCGGCACGCCAACTCTTCAAAGGCTTGATGGCTGGGACAGGCGGCGCCCGTAACCCGAGACAGAATGCAAGACGCCGTCGCGGTTCACTGCCCGGCAAAGGCGCTGAGCGTCAGCGGAACAAGGCCTCCCGGCCGGCGCGCAGGATAGGGGAGCGGTCGGTGAGCTTCCAGATAAGGCCGGTGCGGAAGTTCTCGATGCCCAGGATGAGCGGCCCCTGGCAAACGCCTATGTAGTCGGCAGCATACCAGTCGTCGGCAGGGCTGTCGCTGCCACTCAGATTGCAGCCGTCGTGGAAGCCATACATCCCCCACAGGCGGCGGCAGTCGCGCCAGAAGCTCCAGAGGGCTGTGAGGGCAGGGTTCTCCTCGCCCACAAAAAGTGGCAGGCACATGGCCGCGCCGTAAGGGGCAAG
>JANZZA010000396.1 GCA_026419655.1 Armatimonadota bacterium
GGCCTTCCAGACCGACATCATCCGCCGCGCTTATGCTGCTAGCCGCAGCCTGCGAGATGTCACCGATGACTGTATGCTGGTTGAGCGTCTTGGGGTGGCGCCGGTCATAGTACCAGCCAAGTCGCCCAATCCAAAGGTGACTACGCAGCACGACTTGCGGATGGTCTCGGTGCTTCTAGAGGCTCGTAGAGCAAGATAGGCACGGGCGGAAGGTATAAGCAACATGAAGAAGTTTTGGAAGAGCATCTGGGGGTACCCCTTTTTGCGAAGGATTTCCCCAGAAGACTGTTGCAAGAGCTGGTGTTGGCTTGTGCGGAGTGAAGAAAGCGTACAACGCCGTGCCCCCGACCTTTTACCTGGGATCCCGGCCGGGACGCAATCAAGGGACTTTTGCAACAGTCACCCGAGAAAGGTTTCCCTGCCGCCGGTATCTTTGGTACCCATGCGGGCCTGGAAATCCACACATCACTAAACGGTGCTGAGGTCAAGCAACTGCTTGACTGAGGCAAGTGCCCGCAGCAGAATGACCTCTAGTACGGTCCCACACCAAAGGATTGCCAAGGAAGGAGCCTGACGGGCATGACCGTCGCAACAATCTCGGCGAGGCCATCCGCGTATGAGCCGTCACCGCGAATAATGGCGCTGCGCGAGCGAGCGCTGGCTCAGCCGCCCGAGCTTTTCCAGGACGCTTGGCTGCGAGCTTATTACTGGATGGAAGGCTGGATGGCCGCCGACGGCCAGCCGCTTCCTCTCCGGACGGCCGAAGCCCTGGCGCGCGTCATCGAAAACATGCCCGCGCGGATGGTGAACGGCGAGCTTATCGTCGGAGAGCACTCTAACGGCGGCGTGCTAATCAATTTCTGGATGCCACCCGATGCGTGCCGTCAGGTCGCCGAAAGCAACCTTTCCGAGGAACAGAAGAAAAAGCTCATTGAGTGGCTAGAGAACAGGCCTTTTGCGTTCCAGAGCCTGGCGCCTGTCTCTTTGCCGCCAGAGGTTACCCTCGCCCAAGAGCGCGGCGTCATCGCCGTCTGGGGCACGGACCTGAACCATTCGGTGCGGGCCTATGAAAAAGTCTTGCGGCTGGGATTCGAGGGATTGCGGGATGAAATCCTGGCCGCGATGGACCGGGTGCAGCCTGACGACCCGCAGGCGGGCCTGCGGCTGGCGAATCTGAGGGGCTTCTTGCGCGTATGTGAGGCGGCAATGATGCTTGGCAAACGGCATGCCGAGGAAGCACGGCGCCGGGCGGCTGCCTGCGAGTGCGCCGGGGCAAGGCGCGAATGGGAAGAGATTGCCGAAATATGCGAGCAAGTACCTGCCAGGCCTGCACGGACCTTTCGGGAAGCGCTTCAGGCACTCTGGTTCGCCCACATGATTACCTGCTGGGAAGACGGCGTAAACGCTAACTCCCTTGGCCGCTTCGACCAGTTCATGTGGCCGTATCTTGAGGCGGACCTGGCGGCCGGAAGGATAGACCTGGACACAGCGCGCGAGCTTCTGGCCGCCCTCTGGGTAAAGCTCTACCAGCCTTACGACGTACAACAGATGACCATAGGCGGCCACACACCCGACGGCCGGGATGCCACCAACCCGCTGAGTTTTCTAGTGCTGGATGTCACTGAGGGGCTGGGTTTCGTGCGGTGCCTATCGGCCCGCGTCCATAAGAACACGCCGCGTGAGTTTCTGGAGCGGTGCCTGGACCTGGTGGCCCGCGGGGGCGGGATACCGTTTTTCTTTAACGACGAGGCACTCATACCGGCCCTCGTGCGCAATGGCATACCGGTAGAGGAAGCCCGGGACTATGCCCCCATCGGCTGCATCGAGATAACAATACCGGGCAGGGCGAATCCCCACGCAGTTAGCCACTGGATAAATCTGGCCAAATGCCTGGAGCTGGCCCTGAACGATGGCCGCGACATGCTGGACGGGACGCAGCTTGGCCCGCGCACAGGAACGCTGACGGAATTTGAGTGCATGGAAGATGTGCTCGCTGCCTACGCAACCCAACTGAAGTACTTCGCCAAACTTGCCGTCCTTGGGTCAAACAGCGCCGAGCTGGCCCACCGGTATCAATACCGTCTCCCCTATCTGTCGCTATTGACCGACGACTGCGTTGCCCGCGGCCTGGACATAATCGAAGGCGGCGCGCGGTATAACTACCACGAAAGCGCAGCCATGGGCATACCCAACGTCGCTGACAGCCTGGCAGCCCTGGACCTGGCCGTTTTCCGCGAGCAACGCATCTCACCGGCAGAGATGCTTGAGGCGCTGCGGAGCAATTTCGAGGGACGCGAAAGCCTGGCCACCTTCTTGCGAAACCGCCTGCCCAAGTACGGCAACGACCATGAGTTGCCAGATCGGTACGCCGCCAGGATAACGCGTCAGTACTGCGAGCTTTTGGAGAGCCACAGAACCGTCGGCGGCGGCAATTTCTTCTGCCACCTGTTTACCTTCACACTGATGATTCCCCATGGCAAGCTTACGGCCGCAACGCCGGACGGAAGGCAGGCGGGCGAGCCGCTGGCGTACAGCGTTTCGCCCGTGCAGGGGCGCGACAGGGAAGGTTTCACGGCGCTCATCAAGTCGCTGGCACGGCTGCCGCACTACATGGCCGCGGGCAGTAGCTCGGCCATCGTGGAAGCCCACCCGTCTCTCCTCGAAGGACAGGGGCGGAAGGCCTTTGCTGACGTAATCGCGGTGGCCGTTGCTAAGGGCATCGGGAACCTGCAAATAAACGTCGTCAGCGCCGAAACGCTAAAGGCCGCCCAGGAGAACCCAGAGCGCTGCCAGAATCTATGCGTGCGAGTCTCGGGCTTCAGCCAGCAATTTGTGCTCCTCGACCGCGAAATGCAAGACCACATCATTGCCAGGACAAAACATCGCAGCGCATGACACCCACGGCCGCGCCGCGGTCCATTAGGTGGCGCGCGCCGTGGACACAACACGAGAAAGTTTGGGAAGGGGGTCTGGGGGATAACCCTTCTCAAAGGTTTTCCCCCGGAAAAGATTTCCCCCGAAAAGATTGTGCAGTGGAAGTCCACGCGTTTCCCGCGACTACCCAAAGCCAATCCCGGGGCAGCGGAACAGCTCCGAGGAAGGATTGTCGGTCTGGGGGGCCAAACATGTAGCCGGCGGAAGGATCGCCGCCGCGAGGAGGGCTGAGAAGATGTGCCGGGTCAGCTTGTTTGTCGGAATAGCAGTTGGGCTGGCTTTCGTGGGCGGCGAACCCGGGCCGTGCCAGGAGGCCGGCCAGGCCCCGGACGACTTGCCCCTCGCCAATATCAGCGTTCCAGCCGGTCAGACACCTCAAGTCCAGGCCACAGAAGAAGGCTACGAGATACAAAACATGGGCCGAATCCAGGCGGAAATAAGGATGCCGCCGGATGCTTATCCGTGCAGGCTGGCGGCCCCGGCTCACGATATGGACGTGGTACAACTGCGCATCGGCCGGGTCCGGAGCCTGCTTGCCAATGCCATGTACAGCCCGGAGACTGACCTGGCAGTGGAGTTTTTGGGCCAGCGCGTCGTCCTTCAACGAGCGGAACTAGGCTATACCCTCAGCGCCGAAGGGCCCCTGAAGGTCAACGTGATCCCGAATTTCATGAAGACGCGGCGCGGAGTGCGCTGGTACAGACCGATAACCCAATCAGCTTTCAAGCGGGCGCCGGCCGGCTGGTGCTCCTGGTACATCTACTGGCAGGGCATTGACGAAGCCGAAGTGGTGAAGAACACCGACTGGATGGCCGAGAACCTCAAGCAGTTTGGACTGACCTTCGTGCAGATAGACGACGGCTGGCAGGGGGTGGGCTATGGGGGCGGCGAAAACCGCGACTGGTACGTGACGGAACCGAAGAAATTTCCCCACGGCATGAAGTGGCTGGCTGACTACATACGCTCTAAGGGCTTCCGGCCGGGCATCTGGCTCATCCCCTTCAACACCAGCAACGAGGAGACCTTCCGTGCCAGGCCCGAGATGTTCATTCGCCGCCCAGACGGCACGAGCATAGGTGAGGACAGGGACGCCCAGGGCAACGTGACCAACATTAACTGGTGCGGCCGGTTCTTCATTGACCCCACCAGCGACGCAGGACGACAATGGTTCCTGGACCTTTTCAACATGGTCATCAACGACTGGGGCTACGAGTACGTAAAGATAGATGGCCAGGGTGGAGCGCGATGGGCGCCAGAGGCGTACCGCGACCGGCTGGCGAATCCTGCTCTGGAGCCAGGCGAGGCCTACCGGGCAGGCCTGGAAGCTATCAAGTCGGTCATGGGGCCGGAGCGGTTTCTGCTGAACTGCGGCGGCCAGGTGGACAGTTGCGGCTATTGCGAGGGCATGCGCACCGGCGGCGATGTTGGGCCAAGTTGGTCCGGTATGCAGCCGGCCATCCAGTGCACCATGTGGGGCCTGCATCTGAACCACATTGCCTTCTGGACCGACCCCGATGTGGTCTGCGTGCGGCCAGCCGGCAGCGACGGAAGCTCCCTGACGTATGACCAGGCCCGGGTATGGGCCACCTTGTATGGCATAACCGGCCAGCTTCTCATGGCCAGCGACCGAATGTATGACTTGCCGGAGGACCGCGTCGAATTGTTGCGGCGCATCTATCCAGTGGCCGACATCTGGCCGATGGAACTGTACCCGCTCCCGGGTAGGCCGAGGATTTTCGACCTGAAAGTCGCCAAAGATGGCGTCGGCGAGTGGGACGTGGTGGCAGTATTCAACTGGAACGACAGCCAGCACGCGCAGGTCACCGTGCGGCCTGAAGACCTGGGGCTTCCGTCGGGGCGCTACCTGTTCTACGACGCATGGGAGAAGCAGCTCCTGGCGTGCGAGCGTGACGGCCTCGCCCTGACCCTGCCGCCGACGTCCTGCCGGGTCGTCGTCGTGAGGGCTTTTGAAGACCATCCACAATTGGTCGGCACGTCGCGCCACATCACCCAGGGCGCCGACGACTTGCTGGAGGCAACATGGGACGCCAGGGCGATGACGTGGAGTGGGCGCAGCCTGGTGGTCGGGGGCGACCCATATGAGCTGCGCTTCACGGTGCCACCGGGCTGGGCTCTCGCCGACCGGGCCGCTAAGCAAGAAGGCCCGCTGGCCGTGCTCACGCTTACGCGGCCGGAAAACGGCGAAGTCGCCTGGAAAGTTGCCTTTCGACGGGCACCGGGCGCGGAAGCGCAGGCAGCGGTGGACAATCCCAGGGCATCTCAGGAGGGCAAGGAGATTGTCGTCACCTGGGACGGCCGGGGCGCTATTGCCTATCGGGTCTACCGAAACGGGCAGGTTATCGCCCAGGTGGCCGGGACAAGATTCACGGACCGGCCGCGAAAGCGAGGCGTGGCGTACCGTTACGAGATAGCCCCGGTGGGTTGGCGCGGCGAGGGTGAGCGAGTGCTTGCTGGAGAGATAACCCTTCAGCCGCTGCCGCGTGGGACGGCCCCGGATGTCTGGCTGGACGAAATAGAGCCGGTCACTGCAGTCCAGGAGTGGGGATGGCTGCACCGCCGCCAGAGCGTGGATGGCAATCCCATTAGCATAGGCGGAGTGGTATACGAGCGAGGCCTGGGCACTCACGCCAATGGGGCCCTGCGCTACCAGCTCGACAATCGCTACCGGCTCTTTGAGGCCTGGGTAGGTGTGGATGACGAAAAGGGCGGGGCGGGAACAGTGGTATTCCAGGTCTGGGCTGACGGCGAGAAGGTCTTCGACAGCGGCGTGATGCGCGGCGGCGAGCCAGCGAAGAAAGTAAGCATCCCGCTGGACGGCGTGGAAGAGCTAGAGCTGGTGGTGACGGACGCCGGTGACGGCATCACGTGCGACCACGCCGACTGGGCCGACGCGAAACTGCTCGGTAACCCTGGATAGGGCCGAGGCACCGCCCGAACCGGCAACTGAGACTCCCCACATCTCCCGCGACGGCAGAGCCGGGGACGGAGACTCTTCGGCTACTGTCGCAAAAGTCGTTTTATCGCCTCCTGGATGCGGTAACCGATAAAAGGTCGGAGGCGTGGGGTTGTACACTTTTCTGGAGTCTCGGTAAGCCGAGGCGAGCTTTTGCAACAGTCCCCCATGGCGTTGGGATAGCCGGAACGCGCTTGCTTGCTATGCCTAACAGCAGCCAGCCACCATCACACGCCTGTACGCGCAGGAGGCTGTTGCAAAGCCTGGTGTCGGCTCGCCGAAAAGAAGGAAAGTGTACAACGTTTTATGACCTACCCTTTACGCACGACTCCCTCTGACGGCGTGCAGAGCGACTTTTGCAACAGTCTCCCCGGACAGATGTCGCCGCGACTGAGGACGGGCTGCCACCGAAAGGGCAATCTCCAGAGCCATGTGGAGGGTCTTGGGTACCAGTGGCTTAACACGCCGGAAGCTCGGCGTGCCAAGATCTTTACATACCATGGGCCTTGGCCGGCCAGAGGCGTCGCCCCCCGTGCGCCGGTAATAGTCGAGCTCCCTGCCGAAACCCAACTCCCCCAGCCTCAGCAGCCGAAGGACCGCCATGACGGGCGCCCCTGTGCTCCGGTAACAGGTTAGCCCCTACTGGAACGGGCCACCCGTCCGCAGCACGTAAGGATTCCAGTAAGTGAGCAGGTGGTACCAAGCTAGGCCGTTCAGGGCGAACACTGCCAAGGCAGTGGCGATCATGCACCCGGCTTGGGCACGGCGCGGAAGGACCTGTTTAAGCCCGAGCGCGAGAGGTATTGTGAGGCCAGGCAGAAACACCATCAGGTACCGACCACCTTGGTAGACGCCGGCGTGGACGAAGACCGAAACCCATATCGCGGACAGGTATAGGGCACCGAACCCAACCGCCGGAAGAATAATGGCCGCAGCCGGAGTATTGGACAACCGGACGCGCCCTCTCATAAGCCGGTACAAGCCAGTGCCAACGCCGAGCACTCCCAACACGGTCAAGGCACGCAGAAACCCGTATACCACAGGGTGCGACCAGTCCGGGAACCACACGGCCCCAGCAAAAACACTCACCCACAGACCGTTGATGGCCCGCCCCAAAAGAGGCCAGACCAGACCAGCCATCAGCGCGTCAAGCTTACTGAGGCCTGGTGGTATCAGGGAATAGCCGCGTGGCACCGGGATCAACGCGCCCTGCAGCAGCAGGTTGCGTAAGTACCACCAGCCACACACTGACGCGCAAACCAGTCCAGCCACGATAGCCCGCGCCCAGAACTTTCGGTCGGCGAAGAAGCGCGGGCCATGCTGCCAGGCAAGAGCCACCGCGACCACCGGTACCCCGCCGGTGAGGAGGGATGACTTGGCCAGAGCACCGAGGCCAACAACTCCACCCCACCATGCCGCTGACGCCAACGAGCGCGTTTCGCAGTGCCTTACGCACACAAGATAAAGCAATGCCGCGGACGCCACGATCGCCCCTACATCGTTGTTCAGAGCCCCCGCGTCCACAAAGAGATTCGGCCACCATGCAGTCAGCGCAAAGGCGAACAATGATAACCGGCGGTCGTCGGCACACGCTCTGCGGATAATAGCGAACCACAATACTACGGCCACCAGCACCAGGAAGGGAGAAGTCCAGCGCAGCGCCCGCAAAGCCACCCTGTCGCCGTAGGACCGGGCCAGGGCATATACAGGCGTCAACAAGAAGTAGTACAGAGGCGGGTGTAGTTCCAGCGCACCGTAGCCCGGTACCGTCGTCGGCGGTGGCAAACACCGCTGCTCGGCAAGCCACCTGACATAAGGATAATGCCGGCTCGTCTCATCCGGGGCATATCCCAACTCCATGACGTAGCTGTAAGTCACCGCCAGCGCCAGGTAAACCCCGATGACGCCCCATACCAGGGGGTCTCGAGGTGGGTGCCAGCGCCCTGAACGGCTCATACCTGTGGCATTATCAGTCATGGCAATGTATAATCTCGCCCTGTACCAGGACAGCCAAAGCCGGCTCAGGTGGCAGCGTTGACAGACCGTCCCCTATCCCTCACCGCCGTGATATGCACCCTCAACGAAGAACCGACTATCGGTGAGGTGATTGACGGCGTCATGCCACACGTTGACTGCTGCCTGGTAGTTGATGGCCACTCAACCGATGCCACCCGCGAAATAGCCGAGAAACACGGCGCTCGAGTAACCCTCGACAACGGCCGCGGCAAGGGCGCGGCCATCCGCAAGGCTATCGAAGTAGTTGGTACCGACGCCATCGTATTTATAGACGCGGACGGCTCCCATGACCCCGCCGACATACCGCGTCTTTATGCCCCTGTGGCCGCCGGAGAAGCTGACCTCGTCGTCGGAGACCGCATGGCCGGAGGAAGCGATGAGCTTTCCGGCACCTTCGGTCGGTTTCTGCGTCTCACCGGCGCGGGTTTCATTACCATCTGCGTAAACTATCGCTTCAACGTCCGTCTCAACGATATCCAAAACGGCTTCCGCGTTATCCGCACCGACGTAGCTCGTGCTCTCGACCTGCGCGAAAATGGTTTCACCATCGAGATGGAAATGGTAATGAAAGCCCTGAAACGCGGCTACCGCGTGAAGAACGTAGCAAGCCATGAATACGCACGCAAAGTTGGGCGGTCACGCATCGCCATCAGCAAGGTCTGGTTCCGGTTTGGCTACGTCCTTATCAGGCATTTGCTCTGGTAGGCCATGCTACCAGATTTCAACGCGGGAGACGACCCGGCTTGCCAGCAGACGGGAAGGAGCCTGTCCAGGGGCTGCAACCCCAGAAGGCGGCCGTTTAGGCCGACTCAAAGTCTCAATAGTATCCACAGGGACTTGAATCGCCTGTCTGTTGGGCGCGCTGTTGAGAGAGCGCTTTTCGCGAAGGGACGAGCATCATTTTGCAGAGCAATCTGCGGTCTGCCCGTCAGTACTTTCCCGGCGGAAAAATTCTCTGGGCTTTTTCCTAAGGGGATTGTTGCAAAGGCTGGTGTTCGCTTTTAGAGAATCAAGAAAGTGTCCCACGCCGTGCGCCCCACCCTTTTGGGGCTGTAGTCCCGTCTGCGGGCCGGAAAGGCGACTTGTGCAGCAATCCCTCCGAGGAGACCGAGACGTCATTGCTCTTTCCGGCTCAAGGCCCAGGCACGGAGAGAAGCCCATGGCACCGGGCAAGCATGATTCAGTAACAACCGTGACCCTCAGCGGAGCCGCGTATGACATAGGATACCAGGTCGGGGTGTTAGCTCGTAGCGCACTCGCGCACAGGCTGCGCCAGCAGCTTGGCCCCGAGAGCACGTGGCCGGCACTAATCGAGAAGCACAGCCAAGACGTAGCGGCGTATCGAAACCTTCTCGCGGAATTGGCTCCCCACTGGTATGAAGAAGCCGCAGGTATGGCAGACGGAGCCGGTCTGCCAATAGATGCCATCCTGTT
>JANZZA010000449.1 GCA_026419655.1 Armatimonadota bacterium
GCCGGCCCCGCTACGGGGACAGGAGAGTCTTACGAGCGGGGCGGCCACTGGAGGCGCGATTGACATGCCAGTTTTACTCTCAACACCTGTCATCAAATTCGGCGGTCGTACCCTGCAGGGCCTCAACCGATTTGGGGAGCCGGATGAGCTCGTCATGGAACGTTGTCGGTCTGTATGCAGCGTGAGCGAGCTCTACGAGTTCCTGGCCGGGGCCCGCAATCTTGCACGGGCGCGGCGACTGGTTGAGGTGGCCCGGGACTTCATCTTACCGCTCCGTACCGAAGACCAGGTGCCTGTTGTCGTGGTCTCCGCCTTTGACGTCGCCACCGACAAGCTGGAAAACCTGGCCGGCTCTATCGCCTGTGCCCTTGACCAAGGCCTGAGCTCGGTTGAAGAAGCCGTCAAGCGACGCGTGGCTGCGCAGCGGGCGCCACGGGAATTCGCCCGCCTGCTCATGTCGGGCGAGCTGCGCGCCAATGCCACGCTGGCCATGACCCTGGAGATGCTCGGCGCCCCAGCGCGGTCGCTTACCGGCCGGGAAGCCGGCATCGTCACGCGCCTGGCCAGCAGCAAATTCGGCCCCGCCGTGGACGCCATGATCCAGACGGTTCACGAAGGCTACCTGCTTGAGCTTGTCGTGCAGGGCGTAATTCCTGTAGTAGCGGGCTTTCAGGGCTATTTCAGCGACCCGGTCAGCGGGCGAGATGAGGTGTCAGTTCTCGGGCGCGGCGGATCGAACCTCACAGCCGTCGCTCTGGCCGACGCCCTTGGCCAACCGGAATGCACGATGTTCTCCGATGTTGACGGCGTTTATGACCGCGACCCGAGGGAATACGAAGACGCCCGCCGCTTCGACGAAATCGCGGCTGGCGACCTGTTCCTGATGGAAAAATTCCCCAACGTCATCCAACAAGAGGCCGTGGCTTATGCTGCCTATCGCGGTATAGACATCTGGATTCGCAGCGGCTTTGACCCGGCTGCTCCCGGCACAAAGATTATCTGCCGTGGTGAGTGGGAGCGCATACCGGAAGACTACCGCCGCAAGACTACGGGGGAGCTTGTCGAAACAGAGGCTCCTGAGCCTCCCGATACTGCTTGTTAGGTAGCCTTCACGCCACACGTACCGCCCGGAGAGCTGCGCGCACACCAGGGGCCGTGTGGGATGTGATTTGGCAGCAGGGCACGCGCGGGCAGAGCAGCCCGGGGTGTACTGCATTCTCAAGGGGCCCCGGGCGGTCGTTTTAAAAACTTGCGGCAGCGGGAGGGCCTTGCTTCGACAGGACAGGAGCAGACATGTCGCACCCTTCCGCGACAGGATAGGCTCCGTCCAAAACCCTTGCCCGACCGGCGGGGTGGACCCCCGTCAAAACAAGTCCTGCAACAATCGCCCTGGTAGAGTTTTTCCACTGCTCCTGTGTGCTGCTCGGGTCACGGCTCGCACAAACGCGCAGGGCCGCCCGACGAGGCCCGTAGTTCACTGCCCGTTCACGGTCTCGATAAGCGCCATGATATTTTCGGGCTTGGCGTCGCCAGGGATGGCGTGGGCTGGGGCAAGGATATAGCCGCCGCCACGGCCAACTTCTTCAATCAGCCTCCGCACCTCCGCCCGTACTTGCTCGGGCGTTCCGTAGGGCAGTAGCCGCTGAGTGCTCACTCCGCCCCAAAAGCTCAGCTTGTCGCCGTACAGGCGCTTCATTTCGTAAGGGTCCATGACCTCGGGCTGGAAGGGGTTAAAGCAGTCCAGGCCGATTTCGATGAGCTGTGGGAAGAGCTCCTGAACCTTTCCGCAGGAGTGAATGCTGACGGTCTTTCCGGCGGCTTTGGCGGCGGCGTATTGTCTTGCCAGCCTTGGCTTGAGGAATCGCTCCCAGAGCTTCGGCCCCATCAAAAGACCGCGCTGGGATCCCCAGTCGTCCCCGAAGTGCACGCCGTCTATGTCGTACTTGACGGCCTGCTCGACCAGGGCCACGTTGTAGTCGCAGATGGCGTCGAGAAGCTCGTCCACGAAACTGGGCGCCTCAACCATGTCAATAAAAAGGTTCTCCATGCCGCGCATGGTCCACGCACGCTCGAATAAAGAAAAGCCGATGCTGAACTCAACATAGCGGCCGGCAGCTCTGCCGGCGGCAACCTGTTCGGCGAAACCCTCGAACTTCTCCGGCGCCCGGGGGTCAGGTAGCTCCAGGCGGTCGAGGTTGCGGTCTGGCAGCACGCAGTTGCACACATTGCCGATATCGCGGTCAATGCTTCTGTCCCAACGCACGCCAAACTCATCCTGCCAGGTGTTCTCGTCCAGCCACATCTCATTGGGCCCAGGCCGCGCGGCCACGCCATGGATTGCATTGTCTATCTGCGCCGCCCATTCGTCCCCACCGTAGTACTCCACCATTTTCGCCCACGCCTTCTGCGTGAAGCCTATGACATAGGGCGTCTTATCGGGCTGCTGGTGCATAAACGACAGGGCAACACGTTCCCGATTAGTCATGCTCATCACCTCGGCGACACTCTGGAGCTTCCCTTTGGGCTAAGGCTCACCTGCCTGCTAGGAGCCAGCCACGCTTCATTGACGCAGCTTTTCTCACTGACCCCGGTTTTCTTGCGTCGCCCCAGACGCGAGCACGTAGCACTCCAGATACCCCACCGGCTGTGCAATGGTGTTTTCCAGCCAGAGGGCATGAGGCGGGCTGCTGGGTACTTCAAGGGTTTCTGCTATGAAAACCAGCATCCTCTGAGCGTCGCGCAGTCTGACCCGGTCGAGGCCAATGGCCAGGTCGTAGATGTCTGTGCCGGAGAGTTTCCTGAATCGAATAAGCTCCGCGGTGCCTGCTGGGACCCCTGCGGCAACTTTTTCGACTACTCGCGGAGGGAATGGGACGGACGGGTGGGGAGACATGCGTGTCTCCACTGCTGCGGCTTCGAGGCGGTCCCGCAGCTCCTCGGCCTGCGCCTTACCCATGCCAACTATGACCATTGGTTCGTGGTAGCTAGGACCCAGTTCAGCCTGTGCCTTCAGGTTGGCCAGGATCCAGTCCATGGTGGCTGGCTCGAAGTTGGCTAGCACGAAGTCATCAAAGTCCATGTGCTCGCGAATGGCGTCAAGCAAGCTTGGGTCTGCCGTGCAAAAGAAATTGGCGCACTTGGCCGGTTTCCATTTGCCCGCCATGCAACCGAGGGTAAGAGAATGGAAAATGCAGCGCGGAGGGGCCAGTCGCGAGCCTCGGAATTTGAAACTGCTCGCCGGGCCGCCGAATCTGGCCAGTGCTCCTTCGCCCATCGGAAAGGAGCGAAAGGCCCGGAGAAGGTTGTGGCGCAGGGCTGTATGCAGGAGCAGGCGCTGCAGATGTGGATAGTCCAGGGGCGTCTCGGCCGCGAGCATTTTAGCGAGGTCTTCCAGGTCGGCTATTCGGGCCTCGGCCAGGCAGTGGGCCCGCTCATCACCCAAGCCCGAACTTTTCACCAACGAAAGAACTTGCCGGGCCGCGGCCACATCAGCCTCCAGCTCGAAAGCCTTTTCTTTCAGGCCTGTCCGCAGGCGCTCGGCCAGCTCGGCATCCACCCGCAATCCCCGCACGACGCGGCGCAAGTCCTGGATGCCCATCATGGTGCCCTGATGGCAGCAGTTGCGCTCACACGCGCCGCACACCCTCGACACCACACGCTCCAGAACCTGCCTGGCTACCTTAGCAAGAGCACAGAGGTCTCCCATGGCCAGGACCCGAGAAATAGTATTGCGGCTCCGGCATCCCCGTCAGGTGCCTTTGCGCACGCGCCAGTAGGGCCGGACCTGCCTTATTCTACTCGCCGGAGAGGGAAAGTTTGTAGCCCACCCCGGGGATTGTGGTGATGTCTACATCTCTTCCGGCAGCACCCAGCTTGCGGCGCAGGCGACTGATGTGGACATCCACCGTCCGAGATTTCAGTCCCGCGGGGAACTCCCATATTTGCTGGAGAAGTTCTTCCCGCCTCACCACGCGGTCGGCGTTAAGTACAAAATACTCCATCAGCGCGAACTCTTTGGGCGAGAGGAACAAAGCCGTGCCGTGGAGTCGAACCTCGTGCAGGTCACGGTCTACCTCCAGGGGACCATAGGAGAGCACGGGCCGCTGTGCGTGGGCGTAGTCGCGTGCGCGGCGCAGATGCGCCCGGATCCGAGCCCGCAGCTCGCGTGGCGTCACGTCGCTGGGGACGTAATCGTCGGCGCCGCGGTCGAGGATACCAGCGATTGTTTCGGCAGTGGCATCCTTGGAGCCGATGTAGATGAGTGGGAAGGTACCGTGTTTACGCAGTTGTTCACACACTTGCTGCCCATTCCCCTTGGGGTCAACAACGACCACCACGGCTGGCGTCTGCTGGCGCACGAAGGCTTGGGCTTGGATCAAATCCGACAATGCGTAAACCTGGAAAGGCGGGTCGGCGAGACAGGACTCCTGAAACCTACGGACGATGACCGGCGGTGCCACGAAGAGGATTACTTCAGCCATCGCAGTCCGCTCCGTCGAAGCGGCCGCGAGCCTGTCCAGAGGTTGTTGCTGCAAGCACCGCGTTGACCTAAACCTCGCCGTGCTCGCGCCGCTCCATGAACTCGAGCACGTCGGACAGCTTGAACCGCCGCTGGTTGCCGGGGGTGCGGAAGCATTTCATCACACCACGATTTGTATACCGGCGCACGGTCGTTGGACAGACGCCTAGCAGCAAGGCCGTTTCCTGCAGACTCAGCGTCGGGTCCAGGAGCCTTGCCACCAGTTGCTCCCTGGTCTCCGCTGCGCGTCGCGGGCGACGTGTCTCGCCCGTTGCGGAGTCCGCATCCAGCGGTAGGCGCTGCTGGCGAGCCAGGACAGCCTCAAGCCGTGCTCTCACCTCCGCGCTCGGCTGCAAACTTTCCAGCACTTCGCGTGCCGTTTTGGGTTGGGCGGGGACTTGCGTTCCGCGTGTCGTCCGGGCACGCTGAGCCGTCCTGGAGACCTCTGACGTCTTCGGGCGCCCCGGAGGCTGGGCGACTTCAGTCCGCGGCGCCCGGGTGACTTGCTGGGACTCATCGGTGACCACGTCGGCCGCATCTGCCTCCAAGGCAACCTCATCCCCGGCTGTCTCGTCGGCTACGCCCTCGGCCCCTGCCGCCGAGGTCGCTTCCACCGAGGTTTGCTCCTCGGGTTCTTGCTCGACTTGTTCTTCGGTCAACCGGCGTACCTTTTTGTCCCTGAACTGGAGCCATTCGTGCATGAGCATGGCATGCAGCACTCCTTCAGCTAAGCTTTGCCTGGCTCAGCCGCTATCGGCGTAACCAGGCCAGCAGAGTTAGCACCAGTGTTAAAAGCAGGCTGATGAGTAGGGCAGTAGTTATGGGCACATAAAGGACCATTCCCGGCCTGCGCACCAGGATATCGCCCGGGAGTCCGCCCGAAGGGATCCAACGCGCCATCAGCCACAGGCTTAGGCCCAAAACCACCATCAGCGCCCCAAACATTGCCACCAGCTTGCCGATTGCAGCCAGGGGTAACTCGTTCATCCTTGGGCACCTGCTGGTCGTCGCTTCAGGGCATCCTTCATCCGCTGCCGCGCAAGCTCAGCCATATCTTGCCGGCCGGTGTCCACGAAGGTTAGCGCGGCAGCCAGAACCTCGCGCAAGAGAGCGTAGTAGAGCTGGCGCTGGCGGTGCAGCTTATGCAGCTCTGGCGGCGGTATGACCTCGTCGCAGAGAGCCGAGGCACGTGCCACCTGAGCATCGGCTGTCTTCAGTGCGCCCAGTACGACCTCTCGAGGCGGGGCCGGGTTGCCCGCAGCCAACTGTCCGAAGAACTGCCAGGCTTGCCCGACGTGTCCCTCGACGAGACCGTCCACCGCTGCATACAGAGCGGAGTACCGCGCTGTGGAAAGCATGGCCGGCTCGCCGCGTGCGCGTGCCGCCTCGACGTACGCCTCGACCGCCCGCTCAGTGTCTCCAACCCTCGCATACAGGTCGCCAAGAGCGTCGAGGGCACGGGCGCGGACTGAAGCATCCTCGCTCAGGGCAAGCTGCGAGTAAAGAGCCTGGGCGGCCCGTATGTCCCCAGCCCCCAGGTACGCCGCCCCAAGCGCCAGGCCAACGTCAGGATGGCGCGTTCTTTCCATCCCACGGCCGAGGACGCTGAGAGCCTCGTTTATGCGCCGCTGACGCTGGTAGATTGTCGCCAGACGCAGATAAAGCCTCGGATCATCCGGCGCGGCCGCGATGGCACGGTCCAGCACGCGAACCGCTTCTTGCCATAGCCCCTGCTCCATGAGCAGCATCGCCAGCGAGACAGCCACGTCGGAGCGTCCTGGAACCAGACCGAATAGCTCCTGCAGCGCCTTAACCTGCCGCGCAAGGTCGCCGGTCGCGCTGTACACCTTGGCCTCGAGCTCAAGCACTTCGGCCCGCGGTGCTCCTGCCTTAAGCGCCGCGTCGAGACGGTCGAGGGCGAGCTGGTAGTTACCCTCTCGATAACTTTGGGTGGCTAGCTCAAGCAACAGGCGTGCCTGGCGAGGGTATGCCTGTGTCTCAGGGGAAGGGGGCGGGGCAGGCTTCACGCTTGGCGCAGGGGCCGCCGGCTCCTCAAGGATTGGCGATTCTCCTGCTTTCGGTGTCTTGGGCTCCGCCGGTTCCCTGGACGGTTCGGAGCCAGGCGGTTGGTGGTCCGTGGGAATCGTTGTTTCGGGGGAGGGCACCGGTACGCCGGGTGCTGCGCCCGTCGGGGCTGCGCTTGTCGGTGCTGCGCCCGTCGTGGTATCCCCAAGGCCTGCTGCAGCAAGGTTTTCCGCAAGGGCTACGGCTGCCTGCCTGGCGCCCTCGACCTTCTCCGGAAGTCTAACGGGCACTTCGACAGCCTGCCCACCCATGCCGCGGAAAACCGCTGTGGCGCCGTCTGCCCGCCACCACAACACCACAGCGTGCGAGGCCTTGCAGGCCGCAGCAACCCGGCCGAGGGCTTCCAAGTTGAGCTGGCCGTCCGCGCTAACCAGCCCCCACAGTTGCCCAGCATTGGGACTGCGCGCCGTCAGCAAGAAGGCCGATGAGTGTTGCGGCGCCAGGGCAGACAGGAGATGGTCAACCATGATGGCCTCGGGCAGCGTAAAGGCATGGTCAGGCGGAACCACGACCACAACCAGGTCTGCCAGCGCTGCCGCCACCGCTACCAGGGCCGCTCCTGCCGCGCCTAATCGAGCTGGTCCATGGCCCGTCGGCAAGACTCAGCACCTGCCCGCTTCACGGCCCGGGCCTCGGGATCGGCCTCGGCTTCTCTTTCATACAGCTCTATCGCCTGCTGGTAGGCTTGCTTAGCTTCCTGGGTGCGTCCCATGGCCGCGAGGCTATCCGCGTGTTGGCGCACAGCATCGGCAGTCGGGCTGGGCGACCCGCCGCCAGTTGGTTTAGTTCGCGGCTCGCCGACGGTAATACGTATATACCCCTTGGCCTCCTGAGGCACAGGCGCAGGAGGAGGAGGAGAAGCCGGTGCGCCGCTTGTGGACTGTCCGCTACCCGGCGGCGGCTGGCCAGGGCTGGGCACGTTTCCGGCGGCTCCCTGGCTCGCGCCGGGCGGCTGCGTCGGGGCTGGCGGCTGGCTGGAAGTCACAGGCTGAGGTCCCTCGGGCCCAGGCTCCATTTCCGCCCGCGGCGACGGGAAACTCGACGGAGTTTCCGGCGGCGACTCGGCCCCGCGCCATGTATACCGACGGGATGAATAGTCGCCCGACGGCATGGCCCCCGGTTGCTGCACTGGCCCTTGCCCCTCCGCCGGGGCCTGCTCCTCCGTGGCAGGAATCTGGCCCGACGACAACCCGCTGCCCGGCGTCACGCCAGGAAACCGCCCGCCCAAGGTTTCGTACTGCCACTGCTCGTATTTGGCCAACTTCTGGCGAGCGTCACGGGCGCTGTTCAGCCAGTTGAGGGCCTGAGGGTCATTTGGTTTCAAGCGCAAGGCCTCGGTGAAGTTGGCCTCGGCGCGGTCGTATTGCTGCACTGCCATGTACTGGATGCCTTCGTTGAGGAGCTGCTGGAAACGAGCTTCTGTGAGAGAGCGCTGGTGGGCCCTGATGGCCGTGATGCCCAGGGCCAGCACCAGCAGACCCACTGCCGCTGCCAAGAGCGCGGGGGCGTGGCGCTCCAGCACCTGGGTCTGGATTTTTTCTAGCAAGCCCGGCGGTGGGGGTGGCGCGCTGGCAGCCTGTTCCGCAGCGGCAAGCTCCTCGGCCAGCCCGGGGCGATCAGGGTCTATCTCGGCAGCCTGGCGGTAGGCCATCAGGGCTTCCTCAGGCATTCCGGCCTCGCGCGCCACCATCCCCAACAGCATCCATGCACCTGCATGACCTGGTGCCGCTTCCGTCGCCTGCCGTGCGTATGTCAGTGCCTGGCTCCTCTGGCCTGCCGCCAGAGCCTCTGTGGCAAGGTTTATGAGTTCTTCCGCTCGATGGAAGTCTTGGGGGAAGGCGTCATCCCAATCCCCAGGCCGTGCCTGCTCCGACTGCATTTCTTCGGCCAGTTCTGCATCCTGGGCATGGCTACCGCGGCTGTCTACGTCCTGTGCCATCGTCTTCACCCCCACAGGAGAACAACCACCACTCGTGTATTTGATCGAGGACTTTTACTCTCCGCCTCTGGTCTTGTCAGATAGGACGCACACGTGTCTTGTGCATAATACCTGTACAAACTTGTACTGTCAACGGGGCGGAGTTCTGTGTTTCCCGCTGGCTGCTTTTCGCTAGTTTCCCTGCCTGTTCACCAAAGGAAGCAACTTCACTCCTTGCCTGAGTTCAAAAAAGGGTAAGCCCCATCGCCAATAAGCCTCCTCTCGTCCGAAGTTACTGTTGCAAAAGCCGCCTCAGCGACAGCAAGAATGCGCGAAAGTAAAGGGTCAAGCGCAAAGCTTCGTACCCTTTCTGCACTTCATATGGGTCTACACGAGCCTCTGCAACAACCGCCTGCGAATTCTCTCTCGCGGGCTACCCTTATGTGCTTGAGAGCCTACTGGTACCTCTGAGGGAAGACTCTTCAATGGGGATGGTGCTCCAAAGTACGATTTCCAAACCCTCTCGTGCAGTTTCCATTCCGCGTGAGCACAAGAGAGATTATACGTTGGCAGCGAAGGCACCATCGCCTATCTACGCTATTATCGCCAGCGTGCCTCGCTACTGACGCAAGGACTTTGGGCAGCACAGTGCTCGCAAGGAGGAGCCCGAGATTTCAACGGTATCGGTTCTCATTGCCTGCTGGTCGGCACGCGCTTGCAGACGTACAATGACCGTACCACAATCCTGGTGAGGGAATGCCATGCGTGGAGTAATCGTTGCCGCCGGCGAAGGCAAGCGCATGAGGCCTATCACCTATTGGCGGCCTAAGCCGCTGGTGCCGGTCGCCGACGCGCCAATCATCGTGCACATCATCCGGGGCTTCGTGGCCGCCGGCGTCACCGACATCTGTGTGGTCGTGGGCCACTTGCGTGACCAGATCGTGGCAGCCCTCGGCGACGGCTCTCAGTGGGGCGCCAACCTGACTTACCGCGTCCAGGAGGCGCCGCGCGGCACCGCCGATGCCGTGCTTCTTGCTCGGGATTTTCTTAAGGACGGCCCCTTCATGCTCTCTTGGGGCGACATTCTCGTCCCGCCAGACCATTACCGCCGAGTAGTTGAAGCCCATGAGGGAGCCGACGGTGTGCTCAGCGTCAACGTCGTAGAAGACCCGTGGGAAGGGGCAGCCGTTTACGTGGAAGGGGGCTTTGTAGAGCGAATCATAGAAAAGCCCCCACGCGGCGCGTCAAAGACCAATTTCAACAACGCAGGGATCCTCGTCCTGCCGCCCGAAGTCCTGGAGATTGCTGCTACCCTGGAGCCGTCTCCTCGGGGCGAGCTAGAACTTCCTCATGCGATAGACGTTCTCCTGGACCGTGGGGCCAGGCTGCGGGCTGTGCAGGTAAACGGCTACTGGTCTGACGTCGCGCGGCCAGCGACAGTCCTGGAGATGAACGGGGTGGTCATTGACCACCTCAGCGGGGGCTTCTGGGTAGATCCGTCGGCCCAGGTTAGTGACGGTGCGGAACTCATCATGCCTGTATACGTGGGGCCGGGGGTGCAGATCCAGGCAGGCGCACGGGTAGGACCAAAGGTGTCTTTAAACGAAAACTGCCGCGTTGAGAACGGCGCGGTACTCTCCTGCACAGTGCTCCTGTCGGACTGCCGGGTCGGGCCAGCCTGCACGGTATCAGGTGCGTATGTGGACACCGGGGTGGAGCTGCCGGCTGGCACCCACTTGCCCGGAGACCTTGAGCGGCCCTTCTTGCTGCCGCCGAGCAAGTGACGACTGCTGGTGCTCCTAGCGACCGTGGCCGCTAAAAAACAGCCGCCCTCGCGGGGGGATTCGCTTTCCGCTCGCCAGCTTTCTCCTCGTGCGCACCTTCTAGCTGGTCGGCCTCTGCCCGACCGCCGAGTACGCAAGCACAGAGTGCCACGACGCCGAGCACCAGCCACCCTGAGAGAAACAGGAGTATCAAGACAGCCAACTAAGCGATTTTCCTCCTTCGTATTGTGTTTCGGCCCCAAACAGTAGTACCTTAAGCCCGCCTGGGCATACAAAAGGGAGGTGAACAGGATGGCCAGCCAGCCTCCAATATTGAGGCCGCTTTCGATTGCCGAGATTCTGGATACGGCTTTTCGGCTGTGGCAGAGGAACTTCGGTACGCTGGTGAGCATTGCTGCCGTAGTCTACGTGCCCCTCGCTGTGGTACAGGTCGTTCTCGTGGCGCTGGTCGCCGGGGTCAGCGCGGGAGCGGCAGCCGCCGGACCGGCCGGCATGCCTGTGCTCGGAAAAGGCATGGCCGCCGGCGCCATTGGCGGCGCACTGCTAATCGCCGCAGTCGGGGCCATCGGAGTGGCCCTGGTTTATGCAGCACTGGCCGTGGCCGTCAGCCGCTATTACCTGGGCCGGCCCGTTACCGTAGGCGATGCCTACGCCTGTGTAGTGCCGCGGCTTGGGCCACTGCTGGCCACCTGGTTCCTCGTTTTCCTGGCCGTGGCCGTAGGGACACTGCTGTGCGTCATCCCCGGCATTTACCTTGGCGTTGTGTTTGCCTTCGCGTGGCCCCTTGTGGTGCTTGAGAACCGCGGGCCGAGTGACGCAATGAGCCGAAGTCAGCAACTGGTAAGCGGGTACTGGGGAAGGGTGTTTCTCACGATGCTACTGCTTTCCCTGATAGTCGTGGTAATCCAGTGGGCGGTCGCAACTCCGGCGAACCTCCTCGGCCAGAGTGTACTCGGCAAGGGAATCCTCGGTCTCGCGTTTACGCAGCTGGTCGGAGCAGCTGCGCAGATGGTTCTCTTGCCGCTAAGCGTTACGGGCCTGATCGTCTTGTACTACGATCTTCGTGTGCGAAAGGAAGCCTTTGACCTGCAACTTCTCGCGACAGAGATCGGGCCGAAGGTGGGCGTTCCTGCGCCCGCGGCGGTGCCCGGCAAGCCGCCCTCCGCGCCGCCAGCCGAGGGGCCGCCAACCGAGGGACTGCCCACTGTCCCACCTGGAGTTTCCGAGGAGCTTCCGCCCGCTCCGGGCGCCGAGGAAGGCCTGCCGTTGGTTGAGCCTCCTACCGAGGAGGCTGAGCCGCCAACGGAGGAAGATGAAACGGGGCAGCAAGGCCCAGTTTTCTGATGCCGAGAAACGCGCCCAATAAGCGGCCAAAAGAGCCCGAGGTCATCACGATTTACTGCGATGGTGCCAGCCTGGGAAACCCGGGTTCCGCGGGCGCCGGGTTTTTGCTCCTCGGACCAGATGGCAAGGTGCTAAGGCGTCGCGCTGTACCCCTCGGCGAGACGACTAATAACGTGGCCGAGTATCGGGCTCTGATTGCTGCCCTTCACGAGGCCGCCGCTGTGGGGGCCCGGAAGGTTCGTGTAAGGGCTGACTCGGAGCTGCTCGTAAAGCAGATGAGAGGCGAGTACAGGGTAACTGCGCCCCATCTCAAGCCCCTCTACGCCTGGGCACAAAAGCTTCTG
>JANZZA010000251.1 GCA_026419655.1 Armatimonadota bacterium
AAGACCATGTGCCAGCGCGGCCTCGCAAGCTCCGTCAGGACCGCCCGCAGCTTTTCGGCCTTGGCCTGCTCATCCCGCGTATTCCAGCCGTACTCATTGACCCAGATTTTCTTATGGGCGTCGCCGTGGCGCACGAGAACGGCGTAGGTGTCGCGGATTGCATCCCAGTTAAGGGGGTCGCCGTAGGGATGGATAGCCACGGCGTCAAAGTAATCGCCGCCGCCATGTTTGTAGATGTCCTCGATATATCGCCAACCCTCGACGCCGGTGTGATAGTCCAGGCCACCAATGGCCAGAACGCAGTTAGGGTCGCCAGCCTTCATTGCCTGGTACCAAAGCTTCAGCCACGGCACATAGGTATGCGCCATGTGTCCGTTGGCGCAGTTGTCGTTTATCCAGCCACAGCCGTTAGGCTCATTCCAGAACTCGTAGTACTTGACTTTGCCCTTATAGCGGCGGGCGAGAGCCGTGAAGAATTTCTTGAAATCAGGGATGTACTTTAGGTCTGGCGGGAAGCGATAGCCGATGCCGTGGATTTTGGGGGCCTCTGGCGGCAGGGCCCAGTCGGGTGTGAGACCGGTATAGGCGAATATTTCCAGGCCGCGCGACCGGGCTTCTCTAACCTGGTGGTCAACGTAGTCCCAGTGGTACTCGCCGCGCTTCGTCTCAATATCAATCCAGGCAAAATTGGCAGGGACGTTCGTCCCGCCCATGGCCTTTATCATGTCCATGCTCAGGCGGTCGAAAGCCTTCGCCTGGTCGTCGGGCAAGCCGAGCCATTTACCCCAGATGATTCCGCAGCCGTAAATGTACGGCCGCGGCTCCTGGGCCGCGCCGGCAGCCGTGGCGCAGATAAGAGCTACAGCCAGCGCCATCCACCCAGCTCTCCGCATAGGGCTCTCACTGGGGGGAACCCTTTGAAAAGGGTTGTCCCCCAGACCCCCTTCCCAAACTTTCTCACGCTGTGGGCGGGCCGGATTTTTGGGGCGCGGGCACGCACTGGCACGCCGGCGCTGCGCTGACAGACCGACCGCCACGTGCGCCAGCCCGAGGTCCCTGTAACGCTCCCCAAAATCCGGCCCACCCCCAAAAACCCGGCTCCCATAGCAGGCACCGCTCCCTACCTCCCCCGCAGGCCATGGTGTCCGCCCAGCTCCGCCAGGGAGCACGAGCATTTACGGGGAGGAGGTGCAGGGGGAACCCCGCTTTTTGCTCAAAGGCGGGGCCCCCTGCCCGGCCTTTTCTGGGGGAAGCCCTTTGAAAAGGGTTCTCCCCCAGGCCCCCTTCCCAAACTTTT
>JANZZA010000546.1 GCA_026419655.1 Armatimonadota bacterium
GCAGTCGCGCCAGCCCTAAGTTTTCTCAGCCGGCAGCAGGCCATGCTTTGCCAGGATGGCCTTGGCCAGGATACGGGCGCCCGTCACCCCGGCGTCATAGTTGCTTGTGCCGATGTAGGCCAGGCGCTTGCTTTTCGGCGCGTCGGTGTCAACGCAGATGACCGGAATTCCCGCGTCAATGGCCTTATTTATGTAAGGCAGGAGAGTATTGGGGTTGCCGGGAGCGATAAGTATGCCGGCGGGCTTGCGGGCAATGACGCGGTCGAGGATGTTGGCCTGGGCCTCGGGGTTCTGGTCCGGCGGGCCGTCGAAAGTGCCCTTCACGCCAAGCTCCGCGCATACGTCCATCAGCCCCTGGCGGTTGGCATTCCAGTACTCGACGCCCGTCGAGATGCCGACCATCACATACTCCTCGTTGGGTCGGGCTTCACCTTTCTTGCGGTCCTTGAGCAGGGCGACCCAGTCCGGATGCACAAGAGGAAGCTCCTCCTTGGCTCCCTGAGAGGGCGTGCGAAACTTTGCCAGGTTGCTCTTGTTGACCTCAACCGTGCCAGTATCAACGAGTTTCGGGATTTCGGGCAGGTTGGGCTTTGAGGTGTCGCCGGGCGCCCGGAAATAGCCATGCTTGAGGCCGTATAGGTACTTTACGCCCAGGTAGGTCATGTAGTATTGGCGCTGGGCCACGGAAGCAGTGATGACGCCTTCCTGGATTTTGTCGAGGACGGCCGAGTCGGCGTCCATGGCGACGATGACAATCTGGCCGGCTTTGCCAGCGGCGGTGACGGCGGCGGCAATGCCTGGGCCGCTGGCTGCATTGACGCCCGCGAAGCCCGCCAGGTCGGGATGGGCCGCCAGCACGGCGCTGGCCCGCTGCTCGCCCACCGTGTACTTGGTCTCGTCGTCAATGGTCTGGATGACCTTGATCTGGGGAAATTCGCGGGCCAGGGTCTCCCGATAGCCGCGCTCGCGCTCGTCGAGGTTCCACTGTCCGGGGCGCGACGAGATAACGACCTTGAAGGTTTTTCCCTCGGCGGCTTTCGGTGGACCGGGTGGTTGTGCCACTGATGGCCCCGGCCCTGTCGCCTGAGACGGTGGCTGCTGCCGCGCACAGCCGCAAAGCAGCCCCGCAACCGCAACTCCCACCAGGCCAATCGCTCCAAGCACGCGGACGACTTTCATGGTACGTATCCCCCCGTTGTCATGGCGCTTTCCCCTACTAACGGTGCGGGCTGCTCTACCAGCAGCGTCACGCCCTGGCTTATTTACGTACAAGCTTGCGGACCAGCCTGATGCCGAAACGCTCAACCCGACTATCGCTCTTGTCTGAGGGAAGCCCTTTGAAAAGGCTTATTCCCCAGACCCCTTTCCCAAACTTTTCCGTGCTGCTCGAGCAAGCGCTGGTGCCCATGCTGCCTTGGGTCATCCTGCCCGGGCAACGGTGGCTGCGCATCTCCGCCACGGAGCAGGAGCATTTACGGGGGAGAATGCAGGGGAACCCCGCCTTTTGCCCAAAGAGATTTCCCTGCACTGGGGGAATCCCTTTGGAAAGGGTTATCCCCCGAGCCCCCTTTCCACACTTTTCCGCGCTTCTTGTACCGCTGGCTGTTGGGCTGGGCCGGCTGCCCGCCGCGCCTATCCCCTTCGCCTTCTGGCCATGATAATGTCTATCGTAACGAAGAAAATGAGTCCGAGGCCAACAATGACGTATTGCCAGTCGGGAGGAATGCCCACCTGGGTGAGGCCTGTCTTGATGCAGTTTACCAGGACGACGCCCAAAAAGGCCCCAAGGATGGTGCCCTGGCCGCCCACGAGTGAGGCACCGCCGATGACACACTCGGCGATGACCTGCAGCTCGACGCCCATGCCGGCCTCATAGGTGGCGGTGCCGAAACGCGCCGAATTGAGCACGCCCGCAAGGGCGGCGGTCGTGCCGCAGATTACATAGGTGATGGTGCGGACGCGAGGGACATTGATGCCCGACAGCGCAGCCGCCCGCTCGTTGCCGCCGATGTAATAAACCTGGCGCAGCCATCGCAGATTCCGCAGAAGAACGTCCCCCACCACGACGACAGCCAGGGCGATGACCACAATCCAGAAGCCTTGCATATCGAAGACCTTGGCCTGGCCGAGGCTTAAAAAGGACGCGGGCAGGTCCTCGGAAGAGGCGGCGCCGTAGGCATGGACGTGGACAGTAACCAGGCCGCGGGCAGCCATCATCATGCCCAGGGTAGCAATGAGCGGGCTCATGCCGAGGCGGGCGATGAACAGGCCGTTTATGAGGCCGCAGAGGGCACCGGTGAGCAACCCGCAAAGAATTCCGACGGGCAGGGGAACACCTAGTTTGAGGGCCTGTACGGTGACTAAGCCGGCCAAGGCAAGGACCGAGCCGACCGAAATGTCGAAGCCTCCGCCCACGATGACGATAGCCATGCCGGCCACCAAGATGGCCTCGCTGGACATGCCCACCAGCAGCGCCTTTATGTTGCTGGGCGAGAGGAAGATGGA
>JANZZA010000094.1 GCA_026419655.1 Armatimonadota bacterium
GCCTGCTCAGTGACTGGCAAGGATACCTCTGGCAGTCCCCAGGGCTGAAAGGCGGGCTGGCGGTGGGCTGGCGTTGAGTAGTGCAGGGCATAGCCTATGCCGGCGTTCTCAAGAGTTGCCCGGAGAGCGTCGCGGTCTGCGCACCGGACCACGTAGAGATGGTAGGCATGGCGGCAGCCTGGAGCTTCCTCGGGTAGCACCAGAGGAAGGTCCGACAGCGCCTGCGCGTAGGTGGCGGCAATGTCGCGGCGGCGCTGCTGCCAGTCGTCCAGATACTTCATTTTGATGCGTAGTATGGCTGCCTGGACCTCCTGCATGCGGCCGTTGAACCCCACGATACCATGGTCAGCCTTGGCTGTGCGGCCGTGATTGCGCAGGAGCCGCACCTTTTCGGCCAGCTCCGGATCATTCGTCGTGACCATGCCGCCCTCGCCGTACGCAGAAAGGTTTTTGGTCACGTAGAAGCTGAACGCGGCGGCATGGCCGAGGGCACCGGCCCGGCGCTTATGATACTCAGCGCCATGAGCCTGGCATGCATCTTCCAGAACGAAAATGCCCCTGGCCTCCGCCAGTTCCATGATCGGCTCCATATCGGCCGGGTGGCCGTAGATGTGGACAGGCATGATGGCGCGAGTACGCGGAGTTATGGCTTCCGCTAGCCGACCTGCGTCCATCGTCATGGTTGTCGGCTCTATATCAACCACAACTGGCGTCGCCCCTGCGTGGATAATAGCCTCAATACTGGCCACGAAAGTCCAGCCCACAGTTATCACTTCATCGCCCGGCCCGACACCTGCGGCCAGCAAAGCGAATAAGAGCGCGTCCGTGCCCGTGGCCACAGCCACGGCGTGCTTGGCACTGCAGTACTCGGCCCATTCGCGCTCAAGAGCCTCTGTGTGCGGCCCCAGGTATAAGCGCATGTCTGTGAATACCTGGTCTAAGGCCTCAAGAATCTCTTGGCGCAAGAGAGCGTATTCGGCTTGTAGGTCCACCAGTGGGACTCGCACGCTCGGCCCTCCCGGTAAGCGCAACTGGAAAGAATATCGCCTGCTTAGATACTTGAGCCGCCGACAAGTTTCGGGTTGCGTTGAGGCCGCGAGACACCGCCGGCCAGGTCTGTACGGTAATGAGGGCGAGCGGGCCGCCCTTGCCGCTGCGGCGCTTCACGCACCCTCAGCAGACGCACGTAGCGGAAGAAAAAGAAGAAAAGAAAAAGGTCGTGTATGGAGGTCTGGGATACTAACTCCCTGAAA
>JANZZA010000139.1 GCA_026419655.1 Armatimonadota bacterium
GTATGACACGCCAAACTCAGCTTTCAGGTAGTCGGCAATAGTGCTGCGCAGTGGGAGCATGCCCAGGTTAGACGTGTATGACGTGTAGCCGCGTTGCATGCAGTCAATAGCGGCGTCGCACATGCGCCAGGGGGTTGGAAAGTCCGGCTCGCCCACGCCGAGGCTAATGACGTCTTCCATACCCAGCACAAGGTCGAAGAACTTACGGATGCCCGAAGGGGGCATATTCGCAACGTAGCTGTTTATGCGCAGCCTCGATGGCAGCCGGCTCATGGCGAGACCGCCAGCCTTTTATCCGCTTCTCCGCCGTCACCAATAAGCCGTCCTTCCAGCTTGTATATCTTGAGAACAAAAGAAGTAGCCGTTGAGCGCACGCCCGGCAGGGGAGCCAATTTCTCTGACACAAAGGCGGCCACTTCCCTGAAGTCCTTTGCTTCTACCACTACGGTTAAATCGTGAGTGCCAGAGACCAGGTACACTGAGTGTACCTCCGGGAACCGCGCGATGCGGTTTGCGATGTCATCGAAGCCAATGTCCCGTTCCGGCTGGGCGGAGACCAAGATAAAGGCAAAGACTCTCTCAGGCGCGACGGCGGCCCAGTTGACTATCGCGCCATAGCCCATAATGGCCCCGCGCTGCTCAGCCTCGGCGACCAACCGCTGCACCTCGGCTTCTTCTATGCCCAGCCGCGTGGCGATTTCCTTTGGGCTGGTGCGGCAGTCCTCTTCGAGAACCCTGAGCACCTTCTCCAGCATGTGTATTACCCTCCAGCTAGGCCTCTGGCAAAGACGCGGGCGTGGCCTCTGCTTCCCTTCTCTTGCATCTGTCTGGCATTTGTCCACGGCTGAGCAGCTTAGTGCACTCTTCTTCGTCACAGGGCTCGACGTGCACTACCAGCCGCGTATTCGGCAGGGCCTTGTGCATCGTCTCTTCTAACTCCTCGCTTATGCCATGCGCTTCGCCTACGGTCAGTTGCTGGCACACCACCACGTGAACCTCGACTTCATGGCGGCGGCCAGAGTGACGAGTGCGCAAATCATGGTAGCCCACGTAAGGCCCGTTCTGGTAGTTCCTGAGGACCTCCTCTATTATTTCGCGCTCCGATTTGGGTAAGGCTGCGTCCAAGAGGTCGCGTACCCCATGCGCGACAAGTCCGTACCCTTCAACCACCACGACTATTGCCACAAGGATGGCCAGCAGAGTATCCACCCACGTGGGTGCGCCGAAATGGATAAAGGCCAGGCCAGCCAGGACCGCAGCGCTGGTTACCACATCGGCGCGCAAATGCACCCCGTCCGCTCGCAGTGCCGGCGAGCCGTATCGCTGGGCCGTTCGCAGCAGGACCGCGGAAATAAGTGTGTTCAGCACGACCCCCGTTGCCATGACTATTATGCCGGGAAGGGCCGGGATATGTTCTGGTGGTCTTCCAAGGCGCTTTATCGCCTCGAAGACTATCCATGCCGCCGCTCCAAACAACAGTAATCCTTCTACGGTTGCCGACAGACTCTCATACTTGCCGTGGCCAAACTCGTGATGGTCGTCGGCAGGTCGGGTTGCCATTGACACGGCCGCAAGTGCTATCACGGCCGCTAAGAGGTCGTTGAAGGAATGCAGTGCCTCGGAGACTACTGAGAGGCTCCCGGTCGCAAGACCGACAGCGCCCTTGGCGATGACCAGGCCGGCATTGGAGGCCACCGAGAGGGCGGCCGTGCCTACAAGGACACGGCCTTCTTCGCCAGCCATGGCAACGGCCCGCGTCATTGGCGCACTATCCCTTCCCCTTGGACCGTTTGGCCCGCTTCTTGGCCCGACGCAGCCGGCGGAGCTGCCGTTTTTCGTCCTGGGCCGCTTCGGCTGCCCGCCGCATGGTCTCAGCGGCGCTCACCCGCGGCTTTTCCTCTTCCGTTTCTACTTCGGCCTCGGGCGCGGCCGGAGAGACCGAAGGCCCGGCTACGGTAGCCGCGGAGTAAGCAGGCGTTACCACCGTCCGGCCAGTCCGGCGCCGCGCCCAATTGTCAAACATGACTACCAGGGGCGCCGCAATGAAAATGGACGAGTACGTCCCAAAACCAATCCCGACGAGCATCGCCAGAGCAAAGCCGTGAATCACTGGCCCACCAAACATAAGCAGCGCCGTCAGTGTGAAGACGACCGTCAGGACCGTGTTGATAGATCGAGCCATTGTCTCAAGCAGGCTGGCATTAACTATGGGGCCGAGAGGGGCGTGACGGTGCCGCCCTCGGTTCTCACGAATGCGGTCGAAGATGACCACCGAGTCGTTGACCGAATAACCAACGACCGTGAGTATTACCGCGACGTACCACGAGTTCAGCTCGATGCGGAACAAAGCCATGGTGCCCGTGGTAGCGAGCACGTCGTGGGCGAGGGCCAAAATGGCCGCCAGGCCGAACCAGAACTGATAGCGCACCCACACGTAGATGAGGATAAGAAGCTCGCCAATGATGACGGCGCGAAGGGCCGCCGAGCGCAGTTCCGCCCCCACCACCGGCCCGACAGTTTCGCGTCCCAGCCATGTGATCGGGCCGTATTGCTGCCCGTAGAGGCGGTCCAAGGCCTCCTGGATGGCCTTGTCGCGGGCTGCTGCTTCTTCGTCATTGGCAACGGCGTAAGTTCGAATGTAGATGTGGTCGCCCCCGGCCACGAGAATCTCACTGCGCTCAATACCCATCCCCCTCAGGGCGTCGCGGATCTGGCCAATGACAGAGACTTCTTCGGATGGGGTAGTGGCCACAGGCCGGCCCAGCGAGTAAGTCACGATGGTCCCGCCGGCGAAGTCAATGCCTTTGTTCAGCCCCATGGTCGCCCAGGCCACAACGCCACCCAGCAGCACTATTCCGGAGATGGTAAACCATAGCCAGGACTTGCCGATAATGTTCCAGTTTTGGCGCCGAAAGAAATCCACGTGGTCAGTCCTCCTTGGGGCCGGATGGCCGCTTTAGGTGCCGGCGCGGCTGCTTGACTGCGCTGCCGCCAACTGCCGCGCGCCAGGCGTATACAGCTCCAGCCGCTGGCCCAGCCGCGTTGAACCCATGATGTCCAGCAACCATCGGCTTACCACAATCGCGCTGAACATTGATACACACACGCCCAGGAAAAGCGTCACGGCGAAGGTCTTGATTGACGAGGTGCCCAGGAAGTACAGGACGGCGCAGGCGATGAGAGTTGTCACGTTGGCGTCGAGGATGGCCGTCCAGGCCCGGTGGAAGCCAGCTTCTATGGCCGCACGCATCCCCTTGCCGGCCCACAGCTCTTCTTTGAGGCGCTCAAAGATGAGAACGTTAGCGTCCACCGCCATGCCGATTGAGACGATGAGCCCTGCGATTCCTGGCAGCGTGAGCGTAACGTTGGCTATCACAAGCACCGCCAGGAGAATTATCACGTACAAGCAAAGGGCTATATCGGCCACCAGTCCTGGCAGGCGGTAGTAAAGCAACATAAACAGTACTACCGCGGCACAGCCGATGAGGCCGGCCCGCAGGCTTGCCGCTACCGTGTCGCGGCCCAGCGTGGGACTTACGGTGCGGTTCTCGGCAATCTCCAGGGGCACCGGCAGCGCACCGGCGTTCAGCAAAAGCTTCAGGTCGCGGGCCTCTTGGGTGGTGAAGTTTCCCTCGATGATGCCCTCGCCGGGTATGGCGTCCTTGATGACCGGCGCCATCTGGCACTGGTCATCCAGGACTATGGCCATGATGCGGCCGATGTTTGCCCGCGTGAAGTTATAGAACTCCCGCTTCTTCTTGGGCTGCAGCTCGAAGTGCACAACCCAGTCCCCAGCCTGACCAGGCCCAACCTCGGCGTTGCTCTGCAGGTCGCGGCCCGTGAACTTCACCTCGGACTCGGCCATCACGCGCGCCCAGGAGACCGTTTGCCCAGTCGTGCGGTCCCGCCATTCTTCGTAGTCTTCCGCGCCGGGGTTGGCCAGCTCGTAGCGGGCCGGCACAAGAACGAATTTGAGCATGGCCGTGCTCTTAAGAATCCGCAGCACGCGCTCGGGGTCGCGCACGCCAGGCAACTGGACGATAATGCGGTCGTTGCCCTGCACTTGAATGAGCGGCTCGCGGATTTCGCTCATGGCATAGAGGCGCCGGTCAATAATGTTTTTCACTTTCTCGGCGATGCCAGCCTCAAGAAAGACCGCTTCAGGCGCCTCTGCCTTTATTTCCTCGTAGCTGAGCTGCGGGTACGTTTGCTTCAGAACTTCGACAATGGTCTTGGACTGTTTTGTAAGCTCGCGCTGATCGGCCGGCTGGGTCTCGACGGTAAGCAACGTCGGGGAGACAAGTTCCACGCGGACTTTGTCGGGTTTGAGGCCGAGGTCTGTGAGCGCCCGCAGTACCCGCTTGCTCAGCGTCTCGGCCGTTTCGGTAGTCTTCCAGCCCGGGGCGACACTCTTGCGTTCTTCTTCGGTCGCCGGCATCACAAAAGGCTTCGTCTCCGGGACGGTGAAGGTCATCCGAGCATACGGCAGGCACTGAAGCACCACGTGCGCCCCGCCCTGAAGATCCAGGCCCAGATTGATCCGCGGCATGGGACGGTAGATGGCCAGGGCGTTGCCCAGTTGCCACAGAGGCTGGCGTGCCTGCCCTACGCCTGGCGGCAAGCCAATGGTCACGCCCTTGTCCGGATACTTGCGCTGCAAGGCAGCCAGGATGTTCTCCTTGTCGCGCTGAGCTTGCTGCTGGTCCAGGGCCAGGGTCGAGATTTCCAGTTCCCGGTCATTGATGACCCGAATCTTGTCTATTTCGTCTTCGCCGACACCGCCGGCTTTGAGGGCCGTCTTGATTTCCTCGATAAACTTGCCCTCGTCTGTTCCCACCGGCACTACTGGCGCGGAAAAGGCCACCCGGAAGGTGCTCTGGATTTCCTGCTGGGGACGGCCGAGGGGCTGGAAGGCCGCCTCGAAGGATAGCAAGAACACCCCAAATAGCACCACAAGCCTCCACAAGTTGCTGGACATGGCGACAACTAGGCCTCCTGTCAATCACACACGTCCGCGGCCCCGGGGGCCGCGGACGCCACGCTGGCAGTATAGGCGGGCAGTCACGGACTGTCAACGCTGGGACCGCTCTCCACGGCTAACAGCGCCAGCAGGATGCCCGCACGGCGTCCTGGATAAGACACGTTTTGTAACTTAAGGCGACTCTCCGGCGCCCGCCAGTGCGAGCCGAGTTCCTGGCCCCGTACTATGCCGATTCTCTCCCGCCTGCCGCACCAGGTCAAGGCAGGCCTATCACCGACAGGATTCAGCCCGCAGCGGGTGAAGTCACTCCTCACCTTGTGTACGGCTCTTAGGTTCAGGAGTGAATAGACATGCGCGCCTGTTGGGCCTGTCTCGGTCTTGCGCTGTGTGCTTTCCCGGCGTCCGCCCAGGTACAGCGTACAGACCGCATCCTGGCCGTGCCTGCGGGTAAAGTCACTCTCGACGGCGACCTGAAGGATTGGGACTTGAGCGCGGCGATAGAATCAGCTTTCGACGAGGCCCTGCGGCCGAAGTTCACCGTCGGCCTTGCGCTAATGTACGACGCTCAGGCTTTCTATATCGGGGCCCATTTCGTTGACGATACGCCTCTTCTCAACCGCCACGACCCGGCCGTCGAGCCGAACGTCGGCTGGAATGCCGACGCTTTGCAGCTGCGGCTGTGCAGCGACCCGTCGGCCCCTTATCCGCTGCCCGAATCCAATTCCGACCGCATCTGCCACCTCACGATGTGGTACTTCACGGACGGCAAGCTTCCCGTGCTTCATATCCAGTACGGGATGGACTATCACGGCACGAAAATCTGGACGGACCGGGACAGCGGAGTGGTCTTCAAAGCGGACGGGGATGGCAAGGGCTACACCCTGGAGGCGCGGGTGCCGTGGCCGCGGCTGAATGCCCCCGGGCCGCCCAAACCGGGCGGGCGCATAGCCATCGTTTTTCAGCCGCAGTGGAGCGATAGCACGGGCTGGAAGCAGGTGCTCACCTTCAACGAAGTGATACGCGAGGCAGGGTTTTCCTTTCAGGGGTCGCGAATGTGGGGCCAGGCTATTTTTCTGGAGAAGGGCCGCCTCGCTCCCGCAGAGCGGCCCAAAACTCCTGCTGAACGCGACCAACCCCTTTCCTTGTCCCTGCCCCTGCCAG
Source organism: Armatimonadota bacterium (assembly GCA_026419655.1). Classification (GTDB taxonomy): domain Bacteria; phylum Armatimonadota; class Zipacnadia; order Zipacnadales; family FEN-943; genus JANZZA01. The sequence goes on from JANZZA010000139.1 coordinate 6,143, forward strand.
ACCCGCAAGCTAGGTGGCTGAGCGCCGCCGTCTTCAATTCCGGAGGGGCCCTGGTGCGCACGCTGTCGCCTGTGGAGCTGACAGGGCGCCAGGCGGGCAAGGCTCTTGAGCTTCGCTGGGACGGCATGGACGACGACGGCAATCCGCTCCCGCCGGGCCGCTACCAGGTCAAGGTCCTCACCCACAGGGGCATCGGCCAGCGCTACGTGGCATCCCTCCACAGCGCGGGCAACCCGCCCTGGCGCACCGACGACGGCACCGGCGCCTGGGGCGGCGACCATGCCCCGCCCCTGGCCGCATGCTCTGATGCCCAGCGCGTCTACCTGGGCTGGATGATTAGCGAGGCAGGCTGGGCCGTCATCGCTGTTGACCAGCGCCTGACGCCCGACGGCAAGCCCCGTAAGTACTGGGGGCAGCATTGCGTCCTGGACATAGGCATCCTCCTGACGGCCATGGCCACGGACGGCGAGCGGGTATTCGTGGCCCAGGACGGCCGCCCGTGGGGCGGTGGCGGTGAGAAAAACACTGCGGCCATCGTGCTCTGGGATGCAAAAACAGGCCGCCCCGTGAATTTTCCCTTCGGCAAGCGTGCCCTCGTCGTCAGCGAATGGCCCGACTCGCTCAAGCCACCCGAGCTGACCCCTTACGAGCGAATGAGCATCTATCACCCCGAAATAACCCGAAAACGTCCCTGGGAGCGCTTCCGGGACAACGATTTCGGCCCCCAGGAGCTGGGCCTCAACCTCGTGGGCGTTGCGGTCATCGGCGACGTGGTCTATGCGTCCCTGAGGCTGGAGAACCGGGTCGTGGCGTTCAACTGGCGGACAGGGGAGAAGGTCGCCGAATATGAAGTGCCGGCCCCCGCAGGTCTCGCCGTGGAGAAAACCGGCACCTTGCTGGTCGTCAGCGGCAAAGGGTTGGCTCGTCTAGACCCTGGAAGCAGGCAAATAACGCCCCTGGCCGACGGCCTTGCGGCCCCATGGGGTGTGGCCGTTGGCCCGGATGGCCGCATTTACGTCACGGACTGCGGCGAGGCCATGTGCGTAAAAGTATTTCAGCCCGATGGCACGCTCGCCGGCAAGATTGGAAGGGCTGGCGGCCGGCCCTGGGTTGGGCCGTACGACCCCGAAGGGATGCTTCGGCCCGCTGGCCTTACTGTGGATGCCGAGGGCAAGGTCTGGGTGACTGAATTTGATGATACGCCCCGGCGCGTGAGCGTTTGGAGCACCGACGGCAAGCTTCTCGCCGACCTGCTTGGCCCCGGCGCCTACGCCGTCGAAGGGAAGGCCGACGAGCAGCATCCGCGATGGGTGAATCTCCATAACACGCTCTTTGAGCTTGATTACGCCACGGGCAAGTCCCGGCCCGTCGCCACGCTCGTGCGGCCGCAAATGACCGGCCTGCAACTCACCCCCGACGGGGGCTTCATGGGCCAGGCCTTCCGCTTCCGCCACCACAACGGCGAGCATTACCTGGCCCATGCCGGCCGCGGCGGCGTAGTTATTTACCG
>JANZZA010000150.1 GCA_026419655.1 Armatimonadota bacterium
GCCATCGCGCGTGGGCATTGGCACCACGATGTACATATTATGCTTGACGGCCACCTCGGAAAGCCTTTCAGTCGTCGGGCCAGGCACTGGCTCAGCCGCCTCCATTTGAGCTTCCATGGTAGGCAGGCCCGAAACGTTGCAGTGTTCGGGAAAGAGCACCAAGTCCGGCTTGGGTCGGGCTGTGGCAGCAAGCTCCGCCAACTGTGCCAGCTTCTCGCGTTGGCGTTCCAGGAAGTTCTCGCCGGCCTCGACGGGCGTGTAGGAAACCGTAGACACTCGTATCCATCGCGCCATTGTACTGAGCACCTCCCTTGTTAGTGCATGCAGCACCGGGATTTGTCCTGGGCAGGTGCGAACCAGATTCCACGGGGATGAGGCAGGTTCCTTCTCTCGCGCCCGCGGGAATGGACGCAGACCAGCCGGAGACGGGGTCCTTTACTGCTGCGGCGGTGGCTCGGGCACGGGTGCGGTAGGCGCGGAGCCACCAGGGGGAGCTGAGAGAATGTCTATTAGCTCGGCGATCAGCCCCGGCGCTTTCTCATTCGCCCGGGCGAGCAGCATCGTTAGCGCCTGGGGATATTTTCGTCCTACGACCGCCGCGATGTCGAACAGCAGTTGGGGATATTTCATCACCAGGGCTGTCTGCAGCTCGATCAGAGCCTGGGGAAACTGCTGCTGCACCAGTTTTATTACGTCCGGAATGAGCCGCGGATACTTTTCCCGGATTATCCGCCGCGCTTCGTCAACGGCTTGGGGGCCGGCAGGAATCCGCGCAAGCTCTTCAAGGAGGGGGCCGTAGTCTCGCCGCAACAAATCCTCAACGGCCTGCGCTAACTGGGGATACCTCTTGGTCACCAGCAGCGAGACTTGCTGCTGTACGAAAGTGGCTATTTCGGGGTACTTCGTGGCTACGAGGTTGCTCAACTCGCCCTCAAGCTCGGCGTAGAAATTCGGGTTTATGCCAGCCATAATGTCGAACACGTCAGCGACGAAGTCCGGGTAGCGTTTGTTGAGGTGCTGGATGGCCTGGGCCTTGCGCTCCGGCATAGCCTGGACAAACAAGACCCAGCAGAGAGCGAAGTTGGGCTCCGTGTCCACTCTTGGAGTGGTGGGGGCAGGTCGGTCTTGTGCTGAGCTTTGTTGTGCCAGCAGTTGAGCAGCTAGTAGCGCTGCCGCCAGGGCTGCGGCCAACAGCCCGAGGGCTTCACATCGCTGCTGGGACTGCATCGGGGGACACCCGGCTCGCCGGTACGTCTGCGGCTTCCGGGGAAGCGCCCAGGCTTGCGGCGGCTAGATCTGTGCCACGCCTGGCGATAGCGTCGGCGAGATAGTGTTCAATAAGGGCGCCCGCTAGCACTCCTGCCGCCACGCCATGCGCCACACGGCCATTTATGCCATCAACCGAGGTTTCGGCAATCGAGGGCGGTGGGGGAGAAGTTTCTTGCGCAGCCAGGCCGGAGCCTACCGGCCCGCGTGGTGCACGTGCCGGGGTGTCGCCGCGGCGTGTCTCTTGCCGTTGCGGAGCGGTCTGCAAGATGCGCCCGGACACTTGGAGAGGTGGCGCAGTCGGTCGCCCAGGGGGAGTGTACCAGCGTCGCTGTACAGGAGCTGCAGCCGCCCTCGCGATCCCCGGCCGCACCACTGCCCGAGAGTGCGGTAAGACAGACCGGCCGGCTGGCTGGACAAGCCGGCCGGGATTGGTGCCCACCTCCCACGATGCGGGCACCACAACCACAGGCTCACGATACATTACCGCAGACAACTGGTGATGGGCTGTTCGCGCTGCGATCGGCAGGTAACTCAGAGCTGTAAAGAGAAGCAGGGCGGCTGCCGCTGCGCCCGCGTACGCCCCGCGCCCCCACGCCAGGATTGGCACCTCGCGCGGCGATGCCAGCGAGGCCACCAGGCAGGCACCCTTTATCTGATCAGCAAGATCCGCAGACGGCACAGGAGCCGGTATTCGTGCCAGCACGGCTGGCAGCCGCTTCGCCTGCCGGAGATACTCTCGACAGGCCTTACACTTGCTCAGGTGCGCGGCCACGAAAGACCTTTTCCGCTTCGGCAGGATGCCCAGGACGAGCCTTTGAAGCAGCGGCTCGTACCGCAGACATCCCTCCGACCGGTGCTTACTCTTTGCCACCTCTTGGCGTGCCATTTCAGTATCTCAATAGTTAAAGCGACCGGCGCTAGATTTGGATACGCATCTTGCCCTGCTGGTATCTTTGAAAAACCCTGGCAAAGGCGGCTCTGGCTCGCGCCAACCGAGACTTCACCGTCCCGGTCGGGCAGCCGAGTATTCTTGCCGCTTCCTCATAAGGCAAGCCTTCCAAATCCACCAGCGTGATGACGGCCCGATGCTTTGGCGTCAATTTGCTCAGGGCCGCATGGACAGCGTGCTGGAGCTCCTTGCGCTCAAGCAGCACTTCCGGCGACTGGCTGGTGTCTGGCGCCAAGCGCTCCGCTATTCCACTTTCCGCTTCCTGCAGCTCTTCCAGGGACGAGCCAACTACCTGTGATCGCCGGCCGCGCTTCCTCAGCTCATTGATGGCCGCATTGACGGCTATCCTGTAAAGCCACGTGCGGAAACTGGCCTGGCCCTGGAATTGGAAGCTACGCAGGGCGCGCAACGCGCGGACGAACACATCTTGCGTAATATCTTCGGCTTCAGCGGCCCCGCACATGCGATAGATGATGCCGTATACTCGCGCGTGGTATTGGTCCACCAGTTGCGAGTAGGCTTCTCCGTCGCCGAGCTTGGCTGCTTCCACCAGCACGCGGTCTACATCGTCCGCGCCCTCGGTCTCCACCTGTTCCAACGCGTCCGAGCCGACAAGGTTCCGCGCCTTGGAAAGCAGTTGGTCCTCTCTGGCCACCGATTGCCCTCCTCGTCTGGTATTATATATGACTACAGACTGTCGTACAAGTTGCATGAAACAGTTTTTCTGGCATCGGTTCCTGGCACGTGTGCTGCTCCTTGAGCCGCATCATGACATCGTGGAAAACGTTTGTGAGGGGGCCAGCGGAGAGCCTTTTGTATTGTCCGCAGGTCCCTTCCATGATTGTTGCAAAACCTATCATCCGCCCGTCTCAGAGCCGGACAGTGGCCAGCGCCGAGGGGATGATTCTCTACCCGTCATGCTGTCATGCGCCCGATGTCCTACCCTTCGCCACAATCTCCTGGGGAGAAACAGAGCCTGTGGCCGCGCCCTTGGCAAGCTAGGGTGCTGGCTGAAGCCCTAGAGCTGCCCCAATAGGACTCCGGTCAGGCTCTTAAGTACGACCGGGCGGTTTTCCGCTATAATCCTACTGCCATGCGCGTGTTGGGCATTGACCCTGGCCTGCAAGCCACAGGATACGGCGTGATAGACTACGAGACTGGCCGGTGCCGGCTGGTCGAGGGCGGAATTATCGAGACAGCGACGGCTGTGGAGTTGCCAGAGCGCCTGGCAAAAATATACGCGGGCGTGGAATCAGTTGCGCGTCAGTTCCAGCCGTCCGTCGCTGTTGTCGAGAGCCTGTATGCCAAGTACCGCAGCCCGCGGACGGCACTGCTGATGAGCCATGCGCGGGGCGTTGTACTGCTGGCGCTGGCACATTGCGGCGTGGAAGTAGTGAGCTATCCGGCGTCGCTGGTTAAGCGGGCGCTGACGGGACACGGGCGCGCCGCCAAGGGACAGGTGGCAGGCATGGTGGCTCAGGTGCTGGGGATTAGCATGGACGCTGTGCCCGACCATGTCTCGGACGCTCTGGCGATTGCGATATGCCACTCAACGCCGTGGGCTGCGGGCCGCGGCCAGCGCTTGGTTTGGCAACAGGAGACAAGGCCGGTTCTGCAGCGGGGGCGAAGAGCATGATTTCGCGGCTGAGAGGCTTACTGCGGGCCATAGACCGGGAGAGTTGTGAGGTAGACGTGGGCGGCGTGAGCTATCATGTGCTCCTGCCGCCTTCGGTGGCTGAACGTCTTGCCGAGAGGCCTCTGGGCAGCGAGGTCGAGCTTTACACCTATTATTACCTGCAGACTGACCCTCAAAAGGCGATTCCGGTGTTGCTGGGTTTCGAAAACCGTCGGCAGAGGGATTTTTTTGAGCTGCTTACGCAGGTGCCTAAGTTCGGCCCACGGGCGGCACTGCGGGCCATGGCGCTGCCCGTGGCTACCCTGGCGCGGGCCATCGAGGCCCAGGACCTGCGCTTGCTGCGATCGTTGCCCGGCGTGGGGCCACAACGGGCTAAGGACCTGGTGGCGGCTCTGGAAGGCAAGGTGGCAGGCTTTGTCCAGGTGGTCGAGGGCGAGGCTGCTGTTCCCCTGGAGCCGGCCAGCGAAGCCGAAGCCGACGCCGTGGACGTGCTGGAGCAATTGGGCGTGCCCCGCGCCGATGCCCTGCGGCGCGTGGCTGCCGTGAGGCGTGACCATCCGCAAGTCGAGACTGCTGATGAAATTGTACGCCTGGCCTTTCGGCTGGGCTGAGTGATTGATGAGGACGGCGCGACGATGAGAGAGGAGCCTTTGCGGCGGCGCATAGTAAGCGGCAGTGCGCAATCGGAGGAGTTTGAGGAGCCCTCGAGCCTGCGGCCCCGGCGCCTTGACGAATTTATCGGCCAGTCCCAGGTCGTCGAGGGGCTGCGCATAGCCATCGCTGCCGCCAGATGGCGCAAGGACGTGCTGGAGCACGTCCTCTTCGACGGCCCGCCCGGCCTCGGCAAGACTACCCTAGCCTACATCATTGCCGAGGAAATGGGCAGCAACCTGCATCGGACTTCTGGCCCCGCGCTTGAGCGGCCGGGCGACCTGGTTGGAATCCTTACAAATCTTGAGCGCGGAGACATCCTGTTCATAGATGAAGTTCACCGCCTGGCCCGGCCAATCGAAGAATATCTTTACCCGGCCATGGAAGATTTTCGGATTGACTTTGTGGTGGACAAGGGGCCTTACGCCAAAACGATTGGGCTACAGATTCAACCTTTCACTTTAATTGGCGCCACCACTCGCACAGGCCTGGTCGCTGCGCCCTTGCGCGACCGTTTCGGCATCTATCACCACGTAGGCTTCTACGAGGTGGAAGACCTGGTGGCAATCGTCCGGCGTGCGGCAAGGATCCTTGGAATAGACCTGCGGCCCGAGGGGGCTGAGGTCCTGGCATGCCGCGCCAGAGGCACCCCTCGCGTGGTAAACAGACTCCTGCGCCGTGTCCGCGACTACGCCCAGGTCATCGGCGATGGCGTGATAACAGCCGAGGTAGCTGTGCAAGCCCTTGACGCCATGGGCGTGGACCACCTCGGCCTGGACGAGCTTGACCGCAAGTACTTGCGTGCCCTGATTGATTTTTACGGCGGAGGGCCAGCGGGCATAAACGCCATTGCCGCATCTCTTGGCGAAGACCAGGGCACCCTTGAGGACGTCGTCGAGCCCTATCTTTTGAAGATAGGCTTTGTTGTCAGGACGCCCAGGGGACGAGAGGCTACGGCAAGAGCGTATCAGCATCTGGGGCTGAAATCTCCCCGGCGCCGGCTGACGCAGGCGCAGGAGAATCTGCCCCTGGACGTTGATGAGTAGGGGCCGCTGTCGGTGCGTGTGGGCCCGGCGCGAGGGCGCTCGTGGCAGATGCTTGTCGCGCCGGGCCGGATGGCCGCTGTCAAGCCTCGGCCTCGGTGGACAGTGTAAGAAGTTTGGGAAGGGGGTCTGGGGGACAACCCTTTTCAAAGGGTTTGCCCCAGGAAAACCTTTGCGGAACCATCGGAGCGTGTGTAAGTCACACCAACCTTCACGCAGCGGGGGATAGTCGTATGGCAAGACAACCACGGCCCGACCAGCAAGAGTATGACCTCGTCGTGCAGTCTCCGACGCGGCAGGCCATCGCCCAGCGTGTAGGCGAGAGCTCTGCTACCAAGCCGCATTTTTCGACTACTGTGCTCATTGACGCCACGGCCATGGTTGCCCTGCGCGGCGACCTG
>JANZZA010000164.1 GCA_026419655.1 Armatimonadota bacterium
GCCGAACCAGGCTGCTGCGACGGAGGGCTGGTGGCGCGACGGCCCGGAGCCTGCCAGCAGCGGCCCCGCGTCATAAGCAAGATATCCGGCCGCAAACAACCCTTCGCTGAGGCATTCGTCCAGACGCTGAAATAGCGCCGGGACTTGCGTCGGTGTCCGGGCGATGAGCACGTCTTCCGGGTGCGAAAAAAGATAGCACTGGCCGGCCCCGGCTTCGATGTCCCGGTCGTCTATGAGCACCGTTCCCGGCTCATCCAGGACAGCCGGGTCAAGGTCCCTTGTCTGCACGACGAGTATCACCTGTGTGCCTGGTGAGGTTGCGGCATGTCTCCGGCGAGTCTTCGACTATTTTACAGCGATTTCCTTGCCTGGCCGTGCGCCCAGGGCGCTTTGTCTGCACGGCGAGTGCAGGTCCGCTACGATAGCCTTGGCTGCCCCTCGACAGGTTTCACCGTCGGCCCGGCGAGTATCTGGAGTGTGCTTGAGAGGCGCGCGGCAGGTTTCTTGTGCCTCCTCCACTATTTCGCGGAGGCTTCCTTGCCGGCCTAATCGCCCAGCCCGCCCAGCTTGCCAACAGTCAATAAGGCGGTCAGCCTCCACAGTCACTCGCCGGTAGGGCACCGTGTTCACGGCCACACCGGATAGGGACCGTTGCCGGCCGGGGCAAGCGGGCTTCCTCGGTGTTCGCGTCTGACGGCTACTCCGGCGGCGCGTCGTCCAGAACTACCATGGCATGCCCGTGAAGCTCTGGCACTTTCAGGTGAACGTAGGCGCCTTCGATGGCAAAGTCTAGTTCATCGCCGCGCGGGGCCAGATAGGCCGCCGCTGGTCGCTGCGCCCGCAGCCACAGCGGGATGTCATAAAGCGGGAGCACATCTTCCAGGTAATCGGCTTCCAGGGTGCGCTTCTCAGGGATGTAGTGCAGAAGATGATACACCGTGCGGCGCCTGTTTTCCTGGCGGCAAACAGTGATGTGCAGGGTGGACGGCGCCTTGGCAATAACCATCGGGTCGGGCAGCAGCCGCCGCACAGCGTTGAGAATAAGGTACTTGTAGGCCACCATGCCGTGGCGGCCAAAGCAACCGAAAATGGGGTGCGCGAAGTAAATGACCCTGTCCCGGGCTATGATGCCGGGGTCTGGGCCTTCCTTATCCGGTGGCGTATGGAAATGGCTGCAGAAATGGTTCCAGTCGCGATTGAAGTAGGGTTCCCAGATACGCGCGACGATTTCAGCGTCTGGTGCAGGCTCGACCTTTAAGCCACGCTCATACATAACCAGTTCTGCATCTGGCAGGTTGTCGGCCATTTCGCGGAGAGGCCTTAGAAAGTCGGGACTATACGGCAGGTCTCCCAGCAGTCGCACAGGCAGACATTTCAGCACAAAAGTTGACTTGTCCTGGGCCAGGCCGGACTCGTGGCTGGCAATCAGAGAGCCGCCCGAGGCAACGTATTCATCCAGTTTTCGCGCCAGGGCATCGTCGCAGAGTATCTTGTCCGGCAGGATGATCAGCCGATAGCGAGACCAGTCCATTTCTGCGTCTATGAAGTCGAACTGATGGCGGCCTTCGAGCAGTGCCCTGTATGCTCCCAGGCCGGCTGAGTCCACGCTGCCGTCATGGCGCCCTATCGCTTCGGCGTGAAACACTCCTATTTCGGCCATCGGCTGAGCATCCTCACACCATGGCTCGCGCTCTTCTACCTTCTCATATACCGCGCTTATTAGCTCATAGGTTGCCGGGTCGAGGCGGCCGCGCGGATGAAGCTGGTCGCCCACACAGCACTTCGCGCCGTTGGCCAGCATATTCAGACACTCATACTCCAGGGCGGCTTGGGGCTTATAGGAATTGAAATGGCCCCAGGTTTTCGAGAACTTGCCTGTCATCCCCAGGTAGTCCAGGCCAAGCCGGCGCGCGTATCGGACCGTAATGGGGAAATGCGCGTACCCCCACCCGCCCGAGGGCAGGGATTCAAGCTCCAGGTGCGTGAAGGTGTGCAGAGTAGGGCGGATGGCAGGGGAGATGTGGCCGGAGTTGTGGAAGACCATTGCGTGAGGGGCCCTGGCGCGTACCGCGGCCGTTATCCGCTCGCGGTACCGGTCAACGAGCATTTGCCGGACGGTTTGGACGTGGTCAGCGTTGCGCGGGTCGAGGCCGGCCTTCTCAAACTCCGCGAGGGCCCACTTGCCGTAAACACCCCACTGCCCAATGATGTCAAACCAGAACCCATCTACTTCATCGCCGAAGAGGTCCAGCACTTCCTCGGTCTGCTCGACTACGTAGTCTATGTACGGTGATGCAAAGCACATTTTCTTCCAGCCTGGCTCGAGCACCGGCGGCCCGCAGCGGCGCCCCGTTTCGTCTACTTCGACCCATTCCGGATGTTCACGGGCCATGTATTCGTCGAAACCCACGCTTATGTAGATGGGGCACCGAATGTTGTGCTTGTGACAGGCCTCGATCTGCAGGGCCAGGAGATTACAGGTGAGATGGGGATGCTGAGCCGGGAAGCGCGAGTAGTAATAAAGCATTCCGTGGTGGCATTTGCCGAAAAGATTAATGGAGTTGACGCGGGCACGCTTGAGAGTCTCCACGAACTCGTCTGCGTCAAACTCCGA
>JANZZA010000227.1 GCA_026419655.1 Armatimonadota bacterium
CCCCACCGAAGAGGAAAAGCAACGAGGCGTCACAGCCAGCCTCGTGCGCAACGACGAACAAGGCCGCTGGGTCGCCCAGATGAAGGACTGGTACTTGGCCGGGTGGGGTATCAGACGCATTGCTCAGGCCCTTCACGACGCCGGCGTGCCCTCTCCAGAAGGTCAGGAGTGGTGGACTTTCGGCTCCATCCGCGACACCGTCCTCAATCCTGCCCATGCCGGCCTCAACCGTGTGGGCGACGGCAAGCTCGTTCCCGGAGACTGGTGGGACCAGCGATACTTCGACGATACCACCTACCAGCTACTGCTGGCGAAAGCCGAGCACCGCCGCAGGACGCCTCCCGCTGCTCTTGCCGCCGTGCACCTGCCGCTGCTGGGGGTGCTGCGGTGTGGACACTGCGGCAATCTGCTCCGAGGCCGGCGGAACCAGCGCACCGCTAACTTGTACTACCGCTGCACAACGCCTATTCACAAGCGCACTCCCCAATGCGCGCGCAACGCCAAGCCCGCAGCGGCCGTCGAAGAAGCCGTGCTAGGCATAATCACCCAGCCGGCAGCACGCGAGGACCTCCAACAATTTGCCCGCCAGCAGGCAGCCCACCAACTCCACCAGGAAGACGAAAACCTCTGTGCAGAAATCCAGCGCCTCGAACGGGAAATCGCAGACACCCAGCAGCAGATGGATCGCTGGGCGGCTTTTTGTCAGGTGACTGTTGCAAAACCATCTCTTCACGGCCGAGCAGCCCTCGCCCAGGATAACTCGTGGGCACAAAACTGCGCCGTTCACGGACTGGGGGGCGGCGCCGAGGTGAGTCTTGCACCGGCAACCTCAGCGATGACATCCCTCGCGAACAGCTATCTCACCAGATGCAGCGGCTGCAGGACAAGAAGGACCGTCTGGAGACCACCCTGAGACACGCCAGGGACAAACTGGACCAGCGCGCTGCGCGCGAGATGCTGCTACAGCGGGCGGCTGAATACCTGCGGTCCTTCCCTGCCGTTTGGGAGCAGCTCAATCCCGACGAGCGTCGTGAACTATTCCAGACCCTGGTTGAGTACGTTGTCATGACCCGCGCGGATAATGGCGACACCATCCTCCGCGTAAAAGTGCTCTTCACCGACGAAAAAGAGCTGCGCATCCCACATCTTGGCCGCAAAACCCAAACGGGACTGTCCCTCCGCCAACTGGCTATCCTCGAACTTCACCACCAAGGCCTTAACACCGACCAGATTGCACGTCAGATGTGTGTCACTGCCCAGTGCATCAACGCTCTGTCCTATGTGATAAAGCACAACCTCGGCGTGGCCAGCCTCGACGAAGCCTACGAGCGCTGTCGCGAGGACATCGAGCGCTTCCGC
>JANZZA010000273.1 GCA_026419655.1 Armatimonadota bacterium
GTCCAGCAGCTCAAGCGCTGGCGGGAGCGGGACGGCTGGTACGAGCTTTCCCTTCAGGCGGACGTCTGGATTGAGGCCGAGGGCACAGGGGACTACGACCTGCGCTTTCTTGGCCGGCGGCCGAATCTTCGCTGGCACCTCGGCGGCAAGCAGACCATGCTAGAGATAACCCCAGGCTTGACCAGATCCGGCGAGGGCGGCGCCACGAGGCTTGCCATTGAAGTCCTGCCGCGCCAGGACACCATTCCTGCCGACTGGCCGCGCTTTGAAATGCCCTCTGCCCAGGACGCCCAGGAAGCCAATACGTTCTTCTATGAGCGGGCCTTCACCTATCCGCCGGTTTGGGGGCCGGCGGCGTGGTTTGAATGGAATGCCCTCACGCGCTTCTGGCATGGCGGTCGCCACCTGGAAGAAATCGCCAGCATGCTCGAAACTTATCCCATCAGCGAGGAAGGCTACGTGCACACCTGGGGCGCAGGTGCCGGCTGGCCCTTCCCCGACAACGCCGTCTACGATACCCGCCACTTCGACACCAACGCCCGCTTCATCCTTGCCTGCTGGCGCTACGCCGCCTGGACGGGCGATGTGGAGTTTCTGCGGCGCCAGGCTGAGCGGCTGCGCAAAGCAATGGAATATCAGCTCACCGTGCTCAAGGGGCAGGACGGCCTTATCGTCACTGCCAGCAAGGATGTCACCGGCCGCCACAAGGGCGTCGGGAATAACTACTGGGACATTCTTCCCTTCGGCCACCTGGATGCCTACGCCAACGCCGTCTGGTATGGCTCGCTTGAGGCCATGGCGCAGATTGAGGAGATGCTGGCGGCGGCTGGCGGCGCTGAGACCGCCGCAGGTGCCCGCCCCGCGGAATACTACAGGGCGCTGCGCGAGAAGGCCCGCCGCGCCTATAACGAGACCTTCTGGGACAAGCAGGCAGGCCGGTATATTGGGTGCGTGGACATTGATGGCAACCGCCACGACTACGGCTTTACCTTCGTCAATCTGGAGGCCATGGCTTACGGCCTGGCCGACGAGGAGCAAGCACGGCACATTTACCGCTGGATGGAAAACGAGCCGACAAGCACCGGTCAGGCTGACACCTATACCGCTTACGTTTTCGCGCCGCGCTCGAATACTATTCATAACCCGATGTGGCACCCGGATAGGGGCAAACTTGAGGACGTACCCCACCAGCCATGGTGGTTTTTCGGCTGGCTGGGCACGCCTTACGGGAACGTGCAGTGCCAGGACGGCGGAGCGATTCTTTACACCAGCTTCTTTGACTTGATGGCCCGCACCGAGCTCCTTGGCCCTGACAATGCCTGGCGGCGCTGGCGGGAAATCCTCAGCCGCTGGCGTGAGCCGGACCACCTTGTCGGCGGGCCTCCCCTTTTCCGCGGCGAGATGCCTCAGCAGATAAATCCAGGCGCTGTCGGCACCGACATCCCCTTCCCGGAAAGCGGCCTGGTGCCGTGCTGGCTATTGTACGGGCTCATGGGCGTCGAGGCGACGGCTCGTGGCCTTGAGATTGCCCCGCGCCTGCCCGAGAGCCTGCCCTGGCTGGAAGTACGCAATCTCGCCTACAGGGGCCTTCCGCTAACGCTCAGGGTGACGCGCCAGGAGGCCCTCATCACCTGCGATGCGCCGGGCTACGAGTTTCGGTGGACAGGCCGCCTGGGCCGCGACGGGCGAGCCGTCTTCACCAGCCCGCCCGAGCCCGTGAAGTTTCCTGAAAAGCCGCTTTGGCAGAGCAGTCCGGGGCCGTGGGTGGCCCGCTGGATATGGCTCAAAGACCCGGAGGCGCCGCGGGCCTTCTTCCGGTATGTTTTCACGTTGGCGGCCCGCCCCGAGAAAGCATGGCTCAGTGTCACCGCCGACAACGGCTTCAGCCTTTACCTAAATGGCCGCAAGATTGGGGGCGGCAGTAACTGGGCGGAACTCTTTTCTTTCGACCTCACGCCTCATTTGGGCCGCGGCCAGAATGTGCTGGCCATCGAAGCGGACAATGCTGGCGGGCCTGGGGGCGTGGTGGCCCAAGGCGAAATCATGTTGCCAGGCGGCGAAAAACTTATTGTGGCCACCGACCGGACCTGGCGCGTGGCCGAGAAAGTGGAGCCGGGCTGGCAGGAAATCGCGCACCTTGGTGGCGAGTGGCGTCTGGCCAAAGAGTACGGTACGCCACCCTGCGGGCCCTGGGGCGACATCGGCGACCCCGCCCCGCCTAAATAAACCCCGTTCAGGAGACTGTTCAGTTCTATCGGCGTTTTTTCCAGGTCAGCCCGGGACTGCGCGAGAACCTGCACCAGGGACGATTTCTGGGGGAAACCCTTTGAAAAGGGTTCTCCCCCAGCCCCCCTTCCCAAACTTTCTCGTGCTGTTGGCGGGCCGGATTTGGGCGCGCGACGCACCCCGCACCGTCGCAGGTGCAGCCCTCGGCTCGCATGCATCATAGTGGGACGGCAGGCTCTGAACGCGCCCAAATCCGGCCCGCCCCAGCAATAGGGGGTCTGGGGGAACTGGGTCCCCCCAGCAGGGGGTAGCAGGGGGACAGGAGTCCCCCCTGCTAGATGCTGTTACCCGCGCGACTTTTCGTAGACGCTCAGATAGAGTGAATAGCGGTCATCCCAGTAGGTTCGGGCTTGGGGCTGGTACTCGGCAAGGTCAGTCGAGTTGCGGACGACTTCGCGCAGGTCCTGGGGGCCGCCAAGGTAGCCCCGGGCACAGGCCTGGACGAGGATGTTTCCGGCCACAGTGGCCTCGGCGGGGCCGGCGAGAACCGGCAGGCCGGTGGCGTCGGCGGTGTACTGGCACAGCGGCCGATTCTGTGAGCCACCGCCGACGATGTGGATTACTTGGTATCGGCGGCCCAGGAACTCACCGATCTGCTCGAGCGCTTGCCGGTAACAAAGCGCCAGGCTCTCAAGGATGCAGCGACAGATGGCTGCCATCCCTTCAGGCGGCTGCTGGCCCGTGCGGACGCAAAAATCAGCGATAGCCTGCCGCATATCGTCTGGCGCGAGAAAAATCTGGTCGTCGGGATAGACCAGCGGGCCACCCGACGGCGCCGTCTCAGCCATGGCCGCAAGCTCCACATAGCTGTACTCCTGGCCTTCCCGCGCCCACGCTGCCCGGGCCTGCTGGAGGAGCCACAGGCCCATTATGTTGCGCACCAGTATCAGGCTGCCGAAGGTCAATTCGTTGCAGGTGCGTGCGGCATATGGCCCGGGGCCTGTGACTACACGGTCTGAGAGAGAGCCAGCGATTGACCAGGTGCCAGAGCTGATGAAGGCCCAGTTATCACCGCGTGCCGGCACGGCGGCCACCGCAGCACCCGTGTCGTGGGTGCAGCCGTCTATGACAAGCGCTTCTCGCAGCCCAACGGATTTGCGCACTGAGTCGCGGACCTCGCCGAGGATCGTACCCGGGTCAACTATGGGCGGCATTATGTCCAGGGGGAGGTCGAAGGTCTCGAATATCTCGCGGCTCCATTCGCCCAGGCGGGGGTCGTAAAGCTGTGTCGTGATAGCGTTGCTCCGCTCGCAAACCTTCTCGCCCGTCAGGAAGTAGCCCAGCAGGTCTGGCATCATCAGATAGGTGCGTGCCGCTTGCAGGAAGGCCGGGCGCTTCAGGCGCAGGGAGAGCATCTGGAAGAAGGTATGTATGGCGAAAACAGCAAGGCCTGTTATCTCTGCCAGACGCTCCGGTGGCATTTTTCTAGCTGCTTGCTCGACCATGCCTTCCGTGCGCCGGTCGCGGTACATGATGGGGTTCTCCAGCAAATGGCCGTCCGAGCCAAGCAGGCCGAAATCTATTGCCCAGGTGTCTATGCCGATGCCGTCTACTTCTGGCCCATAGCGAGCCGCGTATTCCCGCATCCCCTTGAGCACGTTGTTGTACAGGGCCAGAACGTCCCAATACCTGGTGTCGTGTACCTCTACCGGCTCGTTGAGGAAGCGATGAATCTCCTCAGTTTCGAGGCGGTCGTCGGAAAGGAGGCCGACTACGGCCCGCCCACTTTCAGCGCCCAAATCAAAGGCCAGAAA
>JANZZA010000299.1 GCA_026419655.1 Armatimonadota bacterium
CCGCAAAGCGCCGGTGCCAGTTCTGTGAGAGCACCTCCAGTTTTATGTGATATGGCGATATGAATTCGCTCCAGGCGCCGACGGTGAGGAGCCGAGCACCCAGCGGGACCTCGGCAGCAATGAATCGAGCCGCCGGGCGATGCCAGTCAGTTGCCGATGCGCCCCAAAATCTGAATTCGCGGGAAACCTTCAGCGCCGTATGCGTGGCTACGGCTATAGCGAGCACGCCGAGCATGGCCAGGACGGGCCGGCCAGCCCTGGGCGACACCTTGACGCCCAAGAGCCTGCCCCACCCAGCGGCCGCAAGCACCCACGCCGGAACTGCTATCCACAATCCCGTGCGCGGCGAGAGGTCCTTAAGCCCACTGCCCAGGGCGGCTATCACGAGATGAGCGAACAGCGCCAGGGCGACCGGCCTCCTGGACAGTCTAGTGACCAGGACGAGGCCGACCACCGTCGCCACGAGGTTTGCTTTGGTTATCAGGGGCGCGTCGGCTACCGCCCGAAGGAACTCGGCCCCGTAGCTCCTGAGCTTTTCCGCCGAGGCAGGCTTCCAGAGCAGATACATTAGCATCTCACGCAGGTGGTACGGAGATGCCAGCCACAGGGCCACAAGCACAACCGAGGGCAGAAACAGCCAGATTTCCCCCTGTGCCTTTCCGCTTAGCCGGCGCTGATGCGCCAATACGAAAAGAAGTGCCGCGGTGGCGACGATGCCATACTGCCATTTCGTGAACCACGACGCGGCCAGCAGCAGGCCGCCGAGCCAGAACCAGCGCGGGCGGCGATGTTGCCATGCGGCATGGGCGGCGGCATAGGCGCCAAGCATGAAAGCCAGCCCGGGTATCTCGCATAGCACGCTGGCAGACGTGACAAGAACAATCTGAGAAGACAGGGCTAACGGAACAAGTATTACCCCGGCCCAGGCCGCGCTCAGGAACTCTTCCGTAGCGGCCCTGGCCACCACCACCCAGGCCGCGACGCAAGCCACCAGCCACATAAGTATGCCCAATCGGTAGGTGGCCTCAGCCGGGCCAAACACGGCCAATGCAGGCCACAGAAGAAACCCGCCCAGCGGCGGCCAACGCGCCTGGTCGTACACGTCCAGGTAGAAACTGCGCAAATCCAGCCGGACCAGGTCATGCCAAGTAGCGCCGCCGGCCAAAGCGTGAAGGGCATCATCCACATTCAAGCCGGGCAGCGGCCCCTGGGCAAGCATCACACCAAGCACCAGTTGGGCTGCTGCGCCAGCAGCTATTACCGCAATCCAGGATAGTTGAGAGTCCTTCTCGGTCGCGTGCATAGCACCGCCAAAGTTTCTCGTCGCCCTGCTGTGACAGTATCCCACCCACCACTAGCCTCAGGCAACCGCACTCACACACAGCTCACGTGTCCCATGATGTCCTTTTCGCAGTGCCTGGAGGCTGGAACGCATCCCAGGAGCCCTCTCTGTTCGGGAAAGCTTTTTACAGCGGCTTCCCCCAGGTGACTCTCGCACAACCCACTTTTGCGCGTGCTGATTCCCTATCCAGCACAACCTAGGCACCGTATAGATAACCCTTCCTGCGCCGGGCAGCCCCCAAATAGGAGTTTTGCACCAGTCCACTGGACACGCTTTCCAAACCCCTTCACGCCGGTTCCACCGTCCAGGCCTTTCCATGACACGTGAACCACTGAAACGGGATACAAATGGGGGCGCCGGTGATTTCCCAGTGGACGCGCCAGAGGCGGTAAGGGAGTATGCGGTTTTCTATGGAGACGGTTGCAAAAGTTTCTGCAGCTCCTCGGAGATGCGCCCCGAGGTAAGAGGTGGGACACACAACTTTATACACTTTTCTGGCCCCGTACAAACCAACACCGGGTTTTGGGGACAGACCACCCAGGTGATTCTCCGCGCCTTACCCTTTCCTGCCTGAAACAAAATCCTGAGTAAACTGAATACTCCC
>JANZZA010000323.1 GCA_026419655.1 Armatimonadota bacterium
CCCGATTGCCAATGACGACGCCCGGCCCAGCAACAATGTGGCCTGTTATTTCGGCTCCGTCGTGGATGTACGCATCTTTGGCAAGCTCGGTCTCCGTGATGCGGCCGCACAAGTACTGGGCAAAGCGCTGGTTGGCTTCGAGCACGTGCCACGGCTTGTCCACGTCAACAAAAAGGCCACAATGCTCGACAGCCATAACTTCTCGCGAATCGTCGAGCATCATAGCGAAGGACTGAGCCAGCTCGGCCTCCATGGGAGGCATGCCACCAACTGGGACGCTGTCCATTACGCCGGGATTTGTCTCAACGTAACGGAGAGCCCCTGGCGACAAAGCGTAGACGCCACACAAACGGTGGGAAGCAGACCGGTCGTGGCCCGAAACACTTGTCAAGCGGTCGCCACTCATGCCACCACACAGCCAGTCCCCAGAACTGCGGGGCCCCAGCGGGGCCAGCATCACCGCCGCATAGGGTTCCGCCGCGGTCACCCTTTTGACAAAGTCTGTCAGCCCTTCATCGTCTAGGAGAACGTCCCCGTAAACAACGAGCGTCATGTCCTCCCTTTTCGCATTACCCAGGGCCATCAGCAACGCATGGGCCGTCCCAGACCGCTCGTCCTGGCGAACGAAGTGCACGTCTTCCACACTTCGGAGCGCATGCCGCACACGCTCTTCCCGGTGCCCCACGACCACGCTCACCTTCTCGATTCCCGCTCGCTTGAGGCAGTCCACGGTCCAATGAATCAGCGTTGTGTTACCGAGCGGGATAGCTGCTTTCTGACGTGTCAGGTCGTAAGGGAAGATTCTTCGCCCTTCGCCTGCAGCAAGTATCACCGCATGCATGATACATCTCTCCGCCGGGCCAGATTCACTTCTGCTCCGCTTCTCTCCTTGCTTCCTCTCGGGCTTCCGCGATGATCTCGGCTACGTCTGCTGTGCGAAAGGTGCGCTGCTCGAAGTTACGCTGCTCCAGGGACCGCAAAAATCCCTCGAACTCCTCAAAATAAGAGCCATAAATGTGGAAAGAATCTGCAATGTGCGTATACTGTCCCACCTCTATCGTCCGCCCAAGACGGTCCGACAGAGCCTGGGCAAGAGCTGCCTGCAGTTCTGTAAAGGCGTACATGTTCATGAAGGCAGCCTTGAAGGCGTCATTGCTGCGCAGGTGCACGTTCATGCACAGCCTGCCGTCCACAACTCTAGCCCAGATGCGCTGAAGGCACGCCGGGTGTTCGTAACCTGCGTCTTCCCAACACTTCCAGGTCACAGCCTGAGCGCGCCTTGTGTACTCGCAAGCGGCCAGTGCTTCTACCACGTAGTCGAGCTGGTTTATGGGATCAGGCAAGCCGGGCACGGTGTACGCAGTGAGACGCTCATGGTAAGTGTACTGCCATTTGCCGTGCTCCGGATCAATCCAGTGGTCGTGGATGCCCGAGACGACCTCCTCCACGTAGAAAATGAGGTCCCGGATACCCCCCGGCATAGCGCGGTGAATACGAGGCTCGGCCATTGGGTCAGAGACAGCAATAACTGCAATGGCGTCACGGCTCGGCGGGTCGTTGGGCCCGTCGTACTGTGTCTTCACGTGGGCCCCACGCTGCCATGTTTCCACCACGGCCTGTTCCCAACCTTCGGGGAGCGTACGAGCGCTAACGCAAACGACGGGCAATAACAAATCAGACAATGGGACTACCCCCTACGCTATTGTGGCACCCTGCCCGCGCCGCGCTATCCTCGAACCTTGGGCGGGTCGCCGGTGTCTGCAATATCGAGTGGCTACCGTCAGGCTTGACTTGTCTGACTGCGAGGAGAGTATACTGAGGTTGCCCATGATAGCCAAGGTTTAGGCACATCAGGGCTGCATAGGCCGAAACTTAGGCCCGATGCTTTGCAAGCTGGAGCGGGAGCAAAAGGTGGCTGCAGTACTCAAAAGGCTGTTCGATAGCAACGAACGACAGATAGCCCGTTACAGGCGCAGGGTGGCGGAGATTAACGCCCTGGAGCCTGTCTTCGAGCGACTAACCGATGCCGAGCTACGGGCGAAAACCGACGAATTCCGGCAGCGGCTAGCGGATGGCAAGACGCTTGATGAGCTCTTGCCGGAGGCTTTTGCAGCGGTTAGAGAGGCTGCCAAACGCACCCTCGGCCAGAGGCACTTTGACGTTCAGCTCATCGGTGGCATGGTCTTACACGAGGGCAAAATCGCCGAGATGAAAACCGGCGAGGGCAAAACCCTCACAGCCACTTTGCCCCTCTACCTTAACGCGCTCGAAGGCAAGGGAGTCCACCTGGTGACAACCAACGACTTTCTGGTGCGCTGGCAAGCCCAATGGATGCAGCCCATCTTTGAGGCCCTGGGGATGACAGTGGGCTGGATACAGCACGATATGTCGCCATCGGAACGGCGGGCGATGTACGCTCGGGACGTAACTTACGTGCAGAACGCTGAGCTGGGCTTCGACTACTTGCGCGACAACATGGCCAATTCCGTCCACGAGCTGGTGCTGCGAGACCTGCACTATGCCATCGTGGACGAAGTAGACAGTATCCTGGTGGACGAGGCTCGCACACCGCTGATTATCTCCGGCAGGCCTCTGCGCTCTACCCAATTCTACGTCGAGATAGACCGTCTGGTGCGACGTCTCCGGCCATCTTCCGGGCCAGAGCCTGAAAAGCATGATGGCGATTACTTCTTTGACGAGCGCACCCATCAGGCAGGCCTTACCGAGCAGGGCATTGCCCGTGTAGAGCAGATTTTGGGCATCCCCAACCTTTCCGACCCCGAATACATTGACATCGTCCACCACGTCAACGCCGCCATTAAGGCCCATACTCTCTACAAACGGGACGTGCAGTACGTCGTCAAGGAGGGCGAAGTCATAATCGTTGACGAGTTTACCGGCCACCTCCAGCCTGGCCGACGCTATTCGGATGGCCTTCATGAGGCCATCGAGGCCAAAGAGGGCGTTCGCGTGCAGCGTCCCTTTCAGACCGTTGCCACCATCACCTACCAGAACCTGTTCCGCATGTACCGCAAGCTCGCAGGAATGACCGGCACAGCAAAGACGGAGGAGGCGGAGTTTCGCACCATCTACGGGATGCCTGTGGTGGTCGTGCCGACTAACCGGCCCATGATACGAAAAGACTATCCCGACGTCGTTTATCGCACCAAGGAGCAGAAGTATCGCGGAATAGTCAGCGAAATATTGGGCCTGTACGTACGCGAGCAGCCCGTGCTGGTCGGCACGCGATCCGTCGAGGTATCCGAATACCTCAGCAGCCGCCTTAAGCCCGACAAGCTCCAGACCCACGCCCTGATAATGCTTTGCTACGACGCCTTAGAGCAGGCGGAAAAAAACAAGAGCCTTCGCAAGGAGAGCCGGGATGAGTATCTGGGGGTGCTTCGGAGGCCGCTGGATGAGATTCCCAGGCCGAAACTCAAACAGGTGGCCACAAGGCTGGGCGTCAAACCGGATGTCCTCGACGAAGAGAACCTGTGGCGCTTGATTGACTTGCTCGGTGTGGCCGACGAGGAGACAAAGCAGCGGCGGGTGCGCAAGTACCGCGAGCGTCTCGAGGCAGCCCTGCGCACGGGAATCCCACACAATGTCCTCAATGCCAAGTACCATGAGGAAGAAGGGCGGATAATAGCAGAAGCTGGGCGCCCGGGCGCTGTGACCATTGCCACAAACATGGCAGGGCGCGGTGTGGACATTGTCCTCGGCGGCAAGCCTGAAGACCCCAGGAAGAGCGTCAACCCAGAGCTATACGAGAAGGTTAAGGCCCTTGGCGGACTGCACATCCTCGGCACCGAGCGCCACGAAAGTCGCCGCATTGACAACCAGCTTCGGGGCCGCGCCGGCCGCCAAGGTGACCCCGGCAGCTCTCGCTTCTATGTGTCCCTGGAAGACGAGTTGATGCGGCTCTTCGGTCCAGAGCGGTTTGCCTTCTTGATGAAGGGTTGGCCCGAAGAGGAACCCCTCGAGCACCGCATGGTTACCAACGCCATCGAGCGTGCGCAGAAGAAGGTCGAGGCCCGCAATTTCGAGATACGCAAAAACACTCTCAAGTACGACGACGTGATGAACAAACAACGGGAGATAATCTACGCCGAGCGCCGCCGGGTGCTGATGGGCGAGGACATTCGCGACAGCGTAATAAACATGATAGAGCGGACCGTGCGGCGGGTAGTGGAAGAGTTCGCCAGTCCACAAATCCATCCAGAGGACCGCAACCTGCCAGCTTTATGGGAAGCTCTGCGGAACTCAGTGCCCGGCATTGAAGCTGTCGTCAGCTACGACGAGATTGTTGACTGTCATCATAAAGACCTCCCTGACATGCTTTGCGAGCGGGCCCGTGAGCTTTACAGGCGCAAGGAAGAACGCCTCGGCAGGGAACTGATGGGTGAAATCGAGCGGACCTGGCTGCTGCGTATAACTAACCAGCGCTGGATGGACCATCTTCAGGAGATGGACTACCTGCGCGAGGGCATCTATTTGCGGGCTTACGGTCAGCTCGACCCCCTCATCCAGTATCAGAAGGAGGCAGCCGAGTACTTCGAGGCCTTGCTGCACCACATTGCTGCAGATATGACCAAGGCAGTACTCCTGACAGAGGTGGCGACCGCGGTACAGGGCGTAGACCGTTCATCGCTGCGCGAAGGGACTTTGGAAGAGATGGAAATGGCCGACGGACGCCCGAGGGTGCGCCAGCACGTGGCCGGCAAGAAGGTGGGGCGTAATGCCCCGTGTCCCTGCGGAAGCGGGCGGAAATATAAGAGCTGCTGCATGATAAAGGACGTGGCCGGGGCAAGGGAGCCGCAGTGAGGTGCACACGAACCCAGAGCCCCGGCGCGTGTCTAATACGTCGGTATGGCCTACTGGCAAGGGGCCGATAAGGTAGGAGCGACAGCAGATGATGCGGGAAATGCTCGAAGAAGTGTCGGCGCTACGACAGCGGCTTGCAGAAATGTGGGATCGCCTTTGACATAGACGGCAGGCGGTCGCGAGTAGCGGAACTTGAAAACCAGACGAAGGCGCCCGACTTGTGGGCCGACCCGAAGGTGGCTGCCGATCTCGCACGAAGAATTGCCAGACTGCGGGAAGCCGTCAAACCCTGGGAAGACTTGCGGCGAAGGCTGGAAGACCTTGAGGTGTTGGTGCAACTGGCTGCTGAGGAAGACGACCACCAGACTGCAGCCGAGGCTCAGGCCGAACTGGCCGACCTGAGAAAGACCCTGGCCGCCCTGGAAGTAGAGGCTCTCTTTTCCAGCCCCGTGGACGAGGAAAACGCGATTCTGGCTATCACTGCGGGGGCAGGCGGCACCGACGCCTGTGACTGGGCTGAGATGCTGCTGAGGATGTACCGTCTATGGGCTGAGCACCGGGGGCTTGACTTCAGCGTGCTCAGTTTCGTTGAGGGCGATGGGGCAGGCTTCCGCAACGTGACCGCCAGGGTGGCTGGCCCCTTCGCCTATGGGCGGCTCAAAGCCGAAGACGGTGTCCATAGGCTTGTCCGCCTCTCGCCCTTTGACTCTGCCCACCGGCGCCACACAAGTTTTGCGGCAGTGGAAGTGCTGCCGGAAGTCTCCGACGACATCGAGATAGAAATCCGTGAAGAGGATTTGCGCATAGACACCTTCCGTTCGTCGGGTGCTGGCGGCCAGCACGTCAACAAGACTGATTCAGCCGTGCGAATAACGCACCTGCCAACGGGTATAGTAGTACAGTGCCAGAACGAAAGATCACAACATGCAAACCGTCGGACGGCGATGGCAGTCCTACGGTCAAGGCTTTACGACCTGGAGCGACGCCGGAAGCAGGCCGAGAGAGCAAAGTTGCGCGACGAACGTGGCGAGATAAGTTTCGCAAACCAGATTCGTTCCTATGTGCTGCATCCGTACACCATGGTCAAGGACCACCGGACCGGCGTGCAGACAGGCAACGTTGAGGCTGTGCTTAACGGAGAGATTGACGAGTTCATTATGGCATGGCTTCAGCAGCAGGCCGCTGGGGCGAAGGATGAAGCGGTGGAGTAGCCGCGAGTGAAATGAGGGGTGAGGACGATGGGCAAGATGTGGCCGATTGCTGCACTAGTGGTTGCAGTGTTTGCGTGGTTCGCAGGGAGCGCGGCAGGCCAAGCCGACCTGCCCGTCACCGAGTTGCCGCTGAGCACGAAAGGGGCGGCCTCGGCCGAGGTGAGCTTCGGGGATCTGGCTTCTGACGCCCTGTGCCAGGTCTCGGGTGCCGGCATTGCTCTGGTCCCCGCGGTGGCCTTGAAGGACGGCGTCATAAACCCGGGGCCCTTCGACCTGACCGCAGTTGCCGCCCTCCTTCAGAAGCCTGAGGAGACGTGGGCTGTCTCGCGCTTGAAGGGCAGCCAGATTCGCGCAGCTTTGGAGCGCAGCCTTTCACGGCTGCCGCTGCCGAACCTGGCATTTTTGCAAGTTGCTGGCCTCGTCGTGACCTATGATCCTGAGGCACCTCGGGACAGCCGGGTAAAGCGAGTTTTGGTGGGCGGCACGGAGCTAAACGAAGCAGAAACCTACGAGGTTGCCATGCCGCTGTCCCTCGCTAAGGGTGGGGCAGGCTATTTCCAGATTTTCGACGCCAGCTCCATTGTCCGCCAAGGCAACCAGGGCCTGGCAAGCATTATCTTCGGCTTCGCGAGCGAAAAGGGAAGTGTAAGTTACACAGGCCAGGGCAGAATTGTGGCAGAGCGGTAGGCGGCCCTACCTGCACAGAGGGATAAGCGTCCCCAACAGCACGGAGCGCTTGCGTAGCGGCCCGCCTCGAGGCAGAGAGGCTGCATTATTGCCACGTGTCCTGGGCAAACCGCGCAGTTGGCTCTGATTCCAGACCGCTGGCTTTCTTGCCGCTGTGTGGCCCGAGGGATCCTCAGTAGACAACGCACTCTTGGTAGTGAGGATTGGCAAGAAGGCCACGGTTGCGTGACTTAGTAACGGCTATCTCGCGGGCCATGCCCAAGGCATCCTCGGCGCTGGTTGCTTTTAGCCTAAGCGTCCACAGTGTCCCCGTTTGAAGGCCACTGATTCTGTCGCCAAAGCCTAGCTTGCTAAGAGCGTTCCGCAGCCCTTCACCAGGGTCGTAATCAGCATCCCGCACAAGGCATCTAACGTCATAGATTCCTTCCTGCGCGACGATGGTCTCCTCGCCGGTTACCACGCGTGTTTCAAAAACATGCTTGTTGGGATTAACGAATAGAGTAGTTTTCTGGGCGAGCTGGCGGACGAAGGCCTCAGCTTCCTCGGCAGAAGAAGCCTCAACGGAAAACAGATAATGGTCGGCGCGCTTGAGGTCTACCAGCTTTTCGGCGTAGCCCAGCCGCCGGCGCAAAGCGTTGGCGGCCGTCAGCGCAGTAACGTCAGGTATCTTCAGGCGAACTAGAAGCTCTACCTGGTACGTCATCGGTTCTTCCTCCCCGCATAGCTTCGCCCAGCCGGGGAAGCGCCGAAAGTTATCCGCGCACTACTTCCGCCAATCTTTCCAGGAGGGCATCGCGCATCGAGGTAAACACGGCAAGCCCAGGCCCCGGCCCCATGCTGGCACTCGGGTCGCCCCAAACCTCGAGCTTGCGCTGAGAGGCCTCGTGCCGCAGCTCCGAGGGCACTTGGCGCAAGAAGCTACAGCGCTCCGGATGGGGCATCATGGCCAGCACATTGCCCTGCGGGTTACACAGGCCGGCTATGTTAGCAAGGGCACCGTTAGGATTTACCTCCGGGGTGTCTACAACCTCGCCGTCGGCCGTGCAGTATTGAAAGACGATCTGGCCGTTGTGCTCCAGTGTTCCCAGCAAACCGGGCAGCGTTGTAGTGAAGCGGCCTTCGCCGTGAGCGATAGGAATGGGAAGGATTTCTCCCTGAGCAATATTTCGCGTCATCCAACACTTTCCGGCAGGCGCGACGTGCTTGATGAACACCCATCGGCAGCAGAAGCTTGATACGCGGCCTTGGGGATGCGGCCGGTTGGGTGCCAGTGCCATCTCAACTTCTCCCGGATTCAACCCTGGTACGAGCCCTGCCTCAACGAGTACCTGTGCGCCATTGCATATACCCAGCACGGGCTTGCCGTGTTCTGTCACCTCCACAAACATCGCCTCAACTATCGGTTCCTTGGTGGCAATGACACCAGCGCGCACACGGTCTTGGTAAGAAAAGCCGCCACCGATGATGTAGCCGTCGTACTCACGCAAGAGCGCCGGATCGCGGTTCCAGCGGAACAGGTCGCAGACCATCCCCGCAGACTCTGCGGCTCGTTTCGTCTCGGCCTCACAGTTGGAGCCCGGGAACTGGATGAGGGCAACCCGAGGCTGGCGCACGGTGGTTTTCCTCCTCTCTAGATGTGCTCGCGATTTCCTCTTGCCAGTGCCCCGTCGCCCTAAGCGCATGGTGTGTGGGACTGGGAAACGATGGCTGCTGTGTCTCTGGCGATGAGCAGTTCCTCGTTGGTTGGTATCACCAGGACATGTGCAGTGGCGTCTGGGGCGCTGATGTCTACGGCGGGCTCTCCCTTAGGGGTGGCCTGATTACGTTCCGGGTCAATCTTGATGCCCAGGAACTCAAGCCCCTCAACGCAGCGCCTGCGCACCTCCGGGTTGTTCTCTCCGATGCCGGCCGTGAAGACAACTGCATGGACGCCCCCCATGGCTGCTGCGTAGGCCCCAATATACTTGCGTACGCGGTAGCAGAAAAGCTCAATGGCAGCGACCGCACGGTCGTTGCCAGCCGCCGCGGCTGCCGAAATGTCCCTCATGTCGCTGCTGACGCCGGAAACTCCCAGCAAGCCGGCTTTGCGGTTGGTGTACTCCTCCACCTCGTCAGTGGTCATGCCGAGCCTTTCCATCAGGAAGGGGATTATGGCTGGGTCCAGGTCGCCGCAGCGAGTGCCCATGAGAAGGCCTTCGAGGGGTGTGAAGCCCATGCTTGTGTCAATGGACTGGCCAGCGAGGACAGCAGCCATGCTGCAACCATTCCCCAAATGGCAAGTGATTATTTTTTGCTCCTGGCGCGGGATGCCGCGGCTTTCGAGAAACTCGCCGGCAATTTGGCTTACGTATAGATGGGAGGTGCCGTGAAAGCCGTAGCGCCGAATGCCATACTTTTCATAAAGCTCGTAGGGCAGACCGTAGAGCCAAGCGCGGCGGGGCATGGTCTGGTGGAAGGCCGTGTCGAAGACCGCTACGTGGGGCACGTGCGGCAGGTGTCTCTGAGCCGCACGGATACCCATGAGGTTGGCCGGGTTGTGCAGGGGCGCCAGCTCAGCGCAGCGCTCGATAGCCTGAAGGACCTCAGGCGTTATGAGCACAGACCTGGCAAAGGCCTCGCCGCCGTGCACGACCCTGTGACCGACGGCGCCGATTTGTGCAAGGGACTCCACAACGCCATGGACTGGATGGGTAAGAGCATCCAGGACTAGCGCCACGGCCACAGAGTGGTCTGCCATTGGGGCTTCCACACGAAGCTCCGGGGTGGCCGCAGGCTGGTGCGTGAGAACAGCATCCCGACCGCCAGCAACTGACACGCGCTCGGCAAGCCCCTTGGCCAGGATGGTTTCGTCGCGCATGTCGAACAGCTGGTACTTGAGCGATGAGCTGCCGCAATTGACCACTAGTACAAGCACCACAATAGCCTCTTTTCCGCAGGGGTTCGCTTAGGTTTTACCTACAGCGTTTCGTCGCCGGAGCGTTCGACCGGCACAGTTTCTACCATTCCACCGCCGAGGGATTTCTTGGCCCGCTCGAGGGTAGAGAGGACACGGCGCAAGTTGCTCTCAAGACGTTCGACAACTCCTCGCGCCCAAGCCTCGGCCTCGGCGCGAAGAGCCTCTGCCTCAGTGCGAGCCGCGCGAAGAATCTGATCGGCCTTCTCCTGGGCTTGACGCACCAGTTCGTCATTGCTGACGATGATCTGCGCCTGTTCTCGCGCCGCCTGGATGATGCGGTCGCGTTGCTGCTGAGCGTCGCGAATTATCTGCTCCCGCTGGCGGGCGATGGTGATGGCTTCGGACATTTCCTGGGGAAGACGCTGGCGCAAGCGGGCGGCGATGTTCAACAAGTCCGCGTGGTCAATAACTGTGCGCCCCCAAAGCCCTGGGATTAGCCGGCAGTACCAACGCACGCCATGCTCCGCCAGTTCCTCAAGCTCCTCCAGTATTTCCTCGATCGGGTGTCGTGATTCGTCTAACTCCTCGTCTTCGTCGTTTGCGCGCCTGATCATTTCACTCACTTGAGATCCCTCCCGCTGCGCAGTCGCCTTAGTAGTGGCTCCAAGACGACATCCGGTACGTAGGCAGACACATCTCCCCCAAGCCCGCAAACTTCCTTGATGAGGCTCGACGAAAGGAAGGCATATGCCGGGTCTGTGAGGAGTACGAGCGTTTCGATGTCGGGGGCCAGTTGGCGGTTCATCATGGCCTGCTGGCGCTCCCGCTCGAAATCCGAGCTCGCTCTAAGCCCCTTCACAAGTACCCTCGCCCCACGAGCACGTGCAAAATCCACCACCAAACCATGGAAGCCTTCCACAATAACGTTCTCAAGGCCTGCGCAGGCGGCCGCGGCCATCTGCACTCGCTCGGAAAGGTCAAAGAGCAGTTGTTTTCCACTGTCGGCACACACAGCGACGATGAGTTCATCGAAGATAGCTGCAGCCCGCCGGGCTACATCCAGATGCCCCATCGTGAAAGGATCAAAGGTACCGGGATAGACCGCCCGCAGAACCGACTTTTCACACATCTGGTCGAGTCTCCCACCGACTAAGACAAGTTTCACCTACTCGGCGCTGCCAGGACGGCTTCGGCAGGCCATAGAGGTCCTCGCGCACACTGTGTTCCAGTACAAGAAGCGTTCCTGACGCCAGGCGCTCACTTGCCAAGGATAACAAAGCCGACCACACCTGCTGCGCGTGCCGGTCCCCGTATGGCGGGTCGGCGAAAAGGATGCCGGGCTCGTCGGCCAGCCAGTCCACTACGTCTTCGATTGCTCGCCCGACGTCCCGCCGCCATACTTGCGCCCGGGCTGCCAACTGCGTGCGCGCAAGATTCTCCTTGATGACCCGCACACACTCTGCCGCTCGCTCAACGAACAAACACCTGGAGGCGCCGCGACTAAGAGCCTCGATGCCCACTGCCCCGCTGCCGGCATAAAGGTCCACAAAGGGCCGGCCGTCAACTGCCTCGCCAAGTGACGAAAAAAGCCCCTGCCGCACCCGCTCGGTCGTGGGCCGCACCTTCCCCGGCGCTCTTTCTAACTGCACCGACCGGGCGGCTCCGGAGATAACTCGCGTCCGAGCCTTCACAGGGCCCAGCCCCTTTCTTCCAGCTCTCCCAGGCCAGCCGCGGCCTGCGCCAAGGGCTTGTGGCGTTCCTCCACCAAGTTGGGATCGGCGCTTAGAATCGCTCTTGCTTCGTCATGGGCGGCCGCTAACAATCCTGGGTAGCGGACGACGTCGCCGATAACCCAGTCGCCCACGCCATGCTGACGCAATCCGACCAGTTCGCCGGCGCCCCGGAGTTTCAGGTCGGCCTCGGCGATGCGAAAGCCGTCTTGGCTCTCGGCCAAGGTCGCCAGACGCTTGTTCGCCTCCTCCCCCGATGTGCCCTTCACCAGTATGCACAACGGATAGTGGTGACTGCGAGCTACTCGTCCCCGCAACTGATGAAGCTGGGCCAGGCCAAAACGTTCCGCGTTCTCCACCAATATAACCGATGCATTGGGTACGTCAAGGCCTACCTCAATGACTGTAGTGCTGACGAGGACAGCGACGTCACCGCGGTAAAAGGCGGCCATGATGGCCTGCCGGTCCTGGGTGCCCATACGTCCATGGACCAGCCCAAGCCGCACGCCGGCCAGTGGGCCGTGGCTGAGCTCCTCTATGAGCTGAGAAGCAGCCTCAGCCTGAAGGACCTGCGATGCTTCTATGAGAGGACAAACGACAAAGGCCTGCCGGCCGGCTTCCACTGCCGCCCGAAGGGCCGCATACGCGGCAGGACGGTTTCGCGGACCGACAACGCGCGTCTCTACGGGCCGCCGGCCTGGCGGGAGACCGTCTATTACCGACAGGTCAAAGTCCGCGTAGAGAGCCAGGGCCAGGGTACGCGGTATAGGAGTGGCGGACATGGCGAAAAAGTTCGGCGCGTAGCCCTTGGCGGCAAGCCGCGCCCGCTGGGCAACCCCAAAGCGGTGCTGCTCGTCCACGACCACGACAGCCAGGTCCGAGAAAGCAAGACGTTCCTGTATCAGCGCATGTGTACCTACCCAGACCCCAGGCCTGCCGGAAACCGCTGCTTCGAGCGCACCACCACGGTCCGCCTCTGGGAGGCTACCGGTAAGCAGGAAAACCTGTACATCCGCCGCCTTGAGGAGCGAAGTAAGCCGAAGAAAATGTTGCTCAGCGAGCGTTTCAGTCGGGGCCATCATTGCAGCCTGGCGACCAGCTTCTGCGGCTGCCAGCAGGGCTGCCGCGGCGACCAGTGTCTTGCCGCAGCCCACGTCGCCGTGAATTAGCCGACAGGCTGGCCGCGAGGACCTCAGGTCTTCCTCAATCTCTGCTATGACCCGTCGCTGAGCGCCTGTGAGCTGCAGGCCCGAAAGCTTTTCAATGCGCTGGGCCAGGCCCGTGACGGCGATGCGGGAATGCTTGGCCTCACGGAGGGTTTGGTTTCGATGCAGAAGCAGACGTACCTGTAGGACAAGAAGCCGCTCGAAGGCAAGGCTTTGGGCTGCTTTTTCTGCCTCGGCCAGGTCCCGGGGCTTATGGAGAGCACGGAAAACTTCTGGGCGGGTTAGCAGACCGTGGCGAGCAGCAACTTCGGGCGGAACTATTGGCGGAAGGGTCCCAGAGGCCTCGGAAAGGGCCGTCGCAACGGCGTTCCGCAGGATGCGCGATGGTAAACCCGCCGGTGTGGCGTACTCTGCCAGTAGCCCCTGGGCTGCTTGCCAAGCGGCTGGCTGCGGTGCTAAGACTTCTTGACTGCGGGTATGAGCCAGCGTCTTAGAAACGACGAAAAAGATGCGGCCTTTACGCACAGACGGCCGCCCCAAAACCTTCACGCGGTCGCCGCGGCCAAGCTGGTCCTGGCGATAAGGCTGGTTGAACCATACGAGGATGACCTCGCCAGTGCCGTCGGCAGCCAAAGCCTCAACGCGGCTGGCTTTTGAGCCTCGGAAACGACGGGGGGCGCTCACGAGCTGCACATCGAGCGTCGCCGTAACGCCGTCCCGCAACTCGCCCACGCGCGCTACCCTCGAACAGTCTACGTAGCGGCTGGGCGCGAAGAGCAGCAGGTCTTCTATGGTCAGGATGCCAAGCCCGGCCAGGGCAAAAGCCCGCGCCTGGCCTATACCCGGCAGACCTGCCACGGCTGAAGCACCTTGAGGTTCATTGGGGGCCAGCGTCGCCAGGAAGGCACGCGTCGCTGCTACCACTTGCGTGCGCCGCATGACACAGGCCTCACGGTAATCCTTCCAGGCTGCTGCCAAGGCACCGAGGCGAGCGCCACTCAAGGGCGTGCGCGCCCGATCACAGGCAGCCGCGAGCCATGCCAACACGACGCTATCTGTGCCGGCCGTGGCTGCCCTGTTGTCGTAGCCCCGCTTTTCTTCCAATGCGAGGAGGCGAGTAAAGCGGTCGAGGGTGACCTCAGGCCGGCGTCTGCTTCTCGTCCGCACAGGCCTACCTGTGGAGGGAACCCCGGGAACGTGGTTCTCCCCCACACCCCTTTCCAGAGTTTTTCGCACCGTTCACGTCGCACGCCCACTTGGATCGAGACCCAAGACCCGACAGTGGGTTTGACCTGGCAGGTCCAGGGCCCGGACTCAGGTCCCACAAAGGCCCGGCGGCCCCTGTCCCAGCCTGCGGGGAAAGGTTTTGAGCCATACCGTCAGCCGTTCAGAAGCAAACTTCCACGCGCTTGCCTTCGAGCTGAGCCGAAGTCATCGCCGCTTCAATAAAGGCCACGAGCTCCACGCTCTCACGAACATCCAGGGGCGGCTCGCCCGTTGCAAACATCTGCACGACGCGCTTGAGAAGCTCCCGATAGATATAGGCTGTATCAATGGTCGCCGTGCGGACGGCCTTTTCGCAGAAGGCCGTGAAGCCATAAGCGTGGGCGCCGTCACGGGTGCCCCGAAGAACGCCGAGCCGTTCGTCGCGCCACATCCCTACGACTGTCTCCGCACCCGGCGCAAAGATACACCAGACGGCCTCGCAGCCCGGCCCCATCAGAGCGTAGAGGGTTTCCACGCCGTGGATTCCGTAGTGAAAGAGGCCGGGGTTGCGCGGGTGAACTGGCGCCGGGCTGTAGGCATCGGCGCCGAGCACACCTCCAAGAACCTCGGCATCCGCGTGTACCTGCTGCACCTCCAGCGCGTACCGCAGCGAGGATGATGAAAACACCGCCAGCCCCTTCCGCTCGGCCAACGCTGCAATGGCCGCAGCATCGGATGCGGAACAAGTAAACGGTTTATCAATGAAACACGGCAGGCCTGCATTGAGGAACAGTTCGGCGTGGCGCCTGTGCACGGCTCCCTCTTGAGACTCTATGAGCACTCCGTCAACCTTCCCGATCAGTTGCTCAGGTTGGTCTACAATCTCCACGCCGTAGCTGGCGAGTTTGCTCACGTAATCGCGTACCCGTTCTGGCTCCGTTATCTCCGATGTGCCCGGATAGGCAGCGACGACCATAGCTCCGTCCACCCACTGCTCTTCCGTGACGTCCACGTGGTTCAGTCTTTTAGTGAACTCCACGGCGTGTGAGGTATCACAATCACAAATGCCCAAGCGAATCATCTTGTCAATTCTCCTTCGACAGGAATGAACACAGCGACCTGGAAGTAGCCTTCCCGATAAGGGGCCAGAGACCTTCAGGAAGCTGCGTTGCGAAGGGCAGCTACTCTGAGCATTCCTAAAGTGACTACAAGCAATGAACCTGGTGTGTACGAATGTTTTCCTGACGTGGTGTCATCGCATGGCGGGCGAATCATTGTCGTCTACCGGGAGAGCGATGGACACGTAGCAGCCGACTTCACACATATCGTGTGGCGCGTGAGCGAGGACTTCGGGCACACCTGGTCGGGTGCGCGCTACGTGGCGCAATCGCGCCGGCGCGGACGCTTTCTGGAAAAGTGGAACTGCCCTCGGGTGAGTCGGCTGCGCGATGGGCGCCTAGCGCTGGTTTGCGACCTTTATCCCCAGCCTCCGGGAGAGCGTTTCGGAAGGCAGCCGCCGGTCGTTTACTTGTGGTTGTCCTCTGACGGTGGCGAGAGCTGGCAAGGACCGAGGCCGACCCCGGTGCAGGGTATCGTGCCGGACAAGCTGGTAGAACTTAGCGATGGGAGCTGGCTACTCACGGCTCACCGGGGGTTTCCGCCTGAGTGGCGCTTGATTCAGCGCCTTTGGTGCAGTACGGACTCAGGGCAGACCTGGCACGGTCCCTTCACGGCTGCTTCGCAAGAAGACCTCAACCTTTGTGAAGCCAGCGTCATCGAGGCGCCGAGTGGTACGTTAGTCGCTTATATGCGCGAGAACTCTGGCCGCGGCTGGCCCATCTTCAAAGCTTTCAGCTACAACCATGGCGAGACCTGGAATGGCGTCTATCCTACCTTGATGCACGGCGGCCACCGGCCAACGGCCGGGCTACTGCCGTCAGGCAACGTACTCATCACCTATCGCTATTACCCTCGTCCCGGCACCCGCAACGTCAATACCTTCGCGTGTCTCCAGCCGCTTGACAGCGCTCTTGAGCCTGACCGAGCCCGACAATCTGCGTCCATACTTCCGCTTGACCATGACCGCTGGCCCAATGCCGACTCTGGCTACACGGGCTGGACTATACTGCCAGACGGCAACACGATTTTCGTCGTGAACTATATAGTAGATGACGCTCCCGCAGCGCAGATACGGGGCTATTGGATTACTGAAGACATGTTCTGCATACCCTGACGCCGCTTGAGTTGGTTACCATGCACGCGGTGTTGGCGGGTCCGCACCGAAGGGCGTGGGGCTGGGCTGCTGGGGCTTCAGTGTACGACCTGGCTATACGGCAAACCCGACAGCGCCAGGGGTGAATTGGGTGCCCGCTTAATTGGGCACTATCTGCGCAGGGTGCCCGGCGATGATACACAAGAAAAAATTCGTACAGGTTGGAGCAGGAAACATTGGGCGCAGCTTTCTGGGCCAGTTGTTCTCCCGGGCGGGCTTTGAGGTAGTGTTTATTGACGTGGATGACGTGCTTGTCGAGGAGCTGAACAAGCGCCGGGCGTACACAATAGAGATCCGCGACGACCCACCTGACACCATACATATCCAGAACGTCCGTGCCGTACACGGCCGGGACGTTGAAGCCTGCGCGCGGGAGCTGGCTGATTGCCGGCTAGCGGGCACAGCCGTCGGTGCCAAGGCCATCCCGCACGTTCTTCCAACCATCGCACGAGGTCTTCAGTTGCGATGGGCCGCAGGCAATGGTCCCCTGGACATAATCATCGCCGAAAACATCCACAATGGAGCCACTGTGTTCTCAGAAGGCCTGAAGGCACTCCTGCCGCCCGGATTTCCTCTTGATGAAGCCGTAGGGCTTGTCGAGACGAGCATCGGTAAAATGGTTCCCATCATGCCGGAAGAAGTTCGGCGCCGCGACCCTCTTCTGGTCTACGCTGAGGCTTTCAATACCCTAATCTGCGATGCGCGGGGCTTCCGCAACCCCATCCCTGACGTGCCAGGCCTTGAGCCGAAAGCCAACATGCGCGCCTACGTTGATCGCAAGCTCTTCGTGCACAATCTGGGCCACGCCTGTTGTGCCTACTATGCCTTCTTGGAAATCCCCGGAGCCGTATATGTATGGGAAGCCGTCGGCAATCCTCTTGTCCGGGAAGCCGTCCGGCGTGCCATGTGGGAATCGGGACGCGCTCTGATCGGCGCGTACCCAGAAGAATTCAACGAAGCCAACATCGAAGAGCACATTGAGGACCTCTTGCGCCGCTTTGCCAACCGTGCACTGGGAGACACCATTTACAGGGTTGGACGAGACTTGCCCCGAAAGCTGTCTCGCGACGACCGTCTCGTGGGGGCGCTTCTATTTGACCTGGAACACGGGGTCAGCGAGCCTATATTTACAGCTCACGGAATCGCTGCGGGTTTCCTGTTTAGGGCGACGGATGACACAGGGCGCTTATTCGCCCCGGACGAGATATTCGCACGCGAGGACTTCCCGCGCGGGATAGACCACTTGCTGTCAGAGGTCTGTGGACTAACTCTGTCAACGCCTGAGGAGCAACGGGCGCGCAGGCTAATCACTATCGCCTGGCAACACATACTCGCAGCTAAACATACTGGGCGCTCTTTTCTCTCGCACCTCTTGGACCAGCCCTAAGCTTCACCTTCTGCAGGGCTTCCGCCGTCGTTTGCGGTCAATTCCGTCACGCGGCGCGCAAAAGCCGGCATATATGCTGCTATAGCGACAAAAGCAACCAACGACAGACCAACCCCTAGGGCGATGAACACAGGCGCGGAGGTGAGGACCGAGCCGAGGAAGCCCAACATCGAAGGGAACTCGGCAAGCGCAGCAGAAATCACGACGAGGCGTACAAGGCCTCGTGGGTCGGAGGCCGCGGTCGCCCGAGCATTAGCGATGCCAGAACCCACAACAGGCACCACGCCAGCTAGCAACAGCAGCCATGGCACGGCGCTGGGCAGTCCCACGCGCAACGCTTCCAGGGCCCCAACCTGCTGTAGCAGGACGAAAAGGAGGCCGTAAAGGAATACCCATACGAAAATGGCGCTTGTAATGATATAAAGCTGGCGCATAACCGAGTCAGCAGAGCTTTGAGCCCGGCAAACGTCACAAAGTCCATCATCTCCGGGACCTGGAGAGCCGCACTTTCGACACGATTCATCCATGGGCATTTCCTCCACAGTGCTCCCTCCGCGACATTGATGAGAGGTACTCGATTGCTCCCTCGGTCGGGAGCGACTCCTGGGTAGCGGTCTCCAGGTCGCGAACAGTAACCTCTCCCCTGCTCAATTCCTCGTCACCGGCAATCGCAGCGTACCGAAAACCCATGGCATCGGCGTGGCGCATTTGTGCCCGCAGGGAGCGGAAGCGATAGTCAAGGTCGGCGCGTACGCCCGCGGCTCGCAGACGGGCCAGGAAAGCTATTGCCCATTGCGCAGCAGCCTCTCCGAGGCCTATTACGAATACGCCGCGACGTGCCGGGGCACCCACGGAGAGGCCCAGAGCCTGGCGCGCCAGCAGGACGCGCTCGAGGCCTATTCCGAGGCCAACGCCGGGTGTCGGCGGCCCTCCGCAAGCTTCGACCAGGCCATCGTAGCGGCCGCCCCCACCTAGCGCATCCTGAGCTCCCAGCCCCTTGCCCACGAACTCAAAGGCTGTTTTCGTGTAATAGTCCAGCCCACGGACAATGCGGGGGTCAACTTGATATGTGATCCCGATGGTTTCGAGGACCTTGCGTACCTCAGCGAAGTGCCTGGCGCAGTCGTCACACAGGACGTCGAGCATCATCGGAGCGTCAGCTGTTACTTGACGGCAGGCGGGATTCTTGCAGTCGAGGATCCGCAGAGGATTGGCTTCGTAGCGCCGCCGGCAATCGTCGCAAAGCGCACGTGCGTGGCCCGCCAGGTAAGCACGAAGCCTCTCCACATACACTGGCCGACACACCGTGCAGCCAACGGAGTTCAGGAGCAGGTCAACTTGCTCCAGCCCTAGCGCGGAGTAAAAAAGCCATGCCAGATGCATGACCTCTGCGTCCAGGGCTGGCGAGGCGCTCCCCAGGGCCTCGATGCCGGCCTGGTGATGTTGGCGATAGCGCCCCGCCTGCGGCCGGTCATAGCGAAACACCGGAGCGATATAAAAGAGCTTCACGACCCTGCCCGGGTCAGTGCCCTGGAGATTGTTTTCCAGAAAGGCGCGCACTACGGGAGCAGTGCCTTCCGGCCGCAAGGTCAGGCTCCGCCCGCCGCGGTCGGAGAAGGTATACATCTCTTTGGCCACGATGTCCGTCTCGGCGCCGACGGAGCGCACGAAAAGATCCGTTTCCTCAAAAATCGGGGTGCGGATCTCGCTATAGCCAAAATCGTTGGCAATGCGTCGGAAGGTCTCCTCGGCAAGGCGCCATTCTGAGACCTGGTCTGGCAAGATGTCCTGGGTACCTCGAGGACGTTTGTAGCGCAACTTGCTTATTCCTCGTCTCTGGCACCGGAAGGTGCTCTGCTAGTTACGTGCGCGTGTGGACTTGCGTTTCACCGCAGGGTTGCTATCTAGCTGAAAGTGCGGGCGCCACCCGAAGAGCATAGCCACGCGCTGCGCCACAGTGGGCCGAAAGGCCAAGTACTTAGCAAGGATTGCGGCCTCGTAAGCCAGGTCTCCGCTGGCCGCAAGACTGACCACCTCGACGGCATGTCGGTGGCGCGAGAGCAGGTATAGCTCGTATAGCAACGCCAAAGCAGCCACGACGACTATGTGGGCCACTGGCATCCCAGCCACGGCGGCCACCACCGGCACCAGTGCCGCACCCCAGCCCAGCATAAGAGCCGTCCGCTGGGCTTCCACCGCCACTCGCTCTACGTCCGCTGCGCTCTCACACAAATCTCGCGGCGTCAGGTCCGATAGCTGCTTGCGGAGGGCCCGACTGAGGCCGAGCAAAATGCGCGTTGTATCAGTCCGCCAACCTTCTATCCAGAAACCCGCAAGAAACAGCGCGGCTACAATCGCCATAGCACCTTGCAACTGTAGCTCTTGTCCGCGCGAACCCTCTTGTATTGGCGTTGCATGAGCCGCACCAGCGCCCAAAGCCAACAGCCCAGCCGCCATTGTTGGCGCCAGGCCCAACCTCAGCCACTGACTCCACAGTCGTCTGGGGAGACTCGAAAACCTTTCGCCTATATTCTGGCCCATCGGTAGAGCAGTCCTCGCAGCAAACTCTGGGTGCAGAGTATAAGCAGCCACCCGCCGACAGGTCAACGGAGCTACTCACAGCGAGGGACGATAGCCGCCGAGGTTACCACCTGACCGCTGACCTCGAGGAAACCTCAAGTCGTGCCTGGGCGGTAATTGCCCGGAATTTTGCCGGCCCGGACGCGGATCAGGAGCTGTTGGCTGCCCCGATGGACCTGCAAGACTATCGTGTCACCGATATGATGCGAGAGAACTGCTTCAGCGACCTGCTGCGCGTCGGCGACGGGCCTGTCGTCCACAGCCGTTATGATGTCCCCCGGCAGTACACCAGCACGCTCTGCCGGACCGCCGGGCGCTACCGAGAGAACCACCACGCCCTTGTCCGTAGGCAGCCCAAAATGCGCCGCCAGGCCACGGCTGTTGGGCAAAAGGTCTCCCAGTCCTATCCATGGCCCACCCTCGATCAGCACTCGGGCCGTCATCTTGGCCTCGTTTATAGGTATCGCGAAGCCTATGCCTACGTAAAGCTGGTTGGGACTGAAAATCTTGTAATTGATGCCGACGACATTGCCCCCCAGGTCCACGAGTGGACCGCCACTGTTCCCCATGTTTATGGCCGCATCCGTCTGAATAACTTTACGGCTTTGCCCTTCACCCACCGGCCGATAACCCTTTGCGCTAACAACCCCCACGGTGACCGTATTCTCGTAGTCGAAGGGATTGCCCATTGCAATGACGGTCTCGCCGACCTCAAGCCGGTCGCTGTCTCCTAAACTCGCCGGAACGAGATCGGCTGGCGGATTGATAATCTGCATTACAGCCAAGTCACGGTTGGGGTCAGCACCCAGCAGGTCGGCATCGTACCTGCGCCCGTCGGTTAGCTTCAGTTTGCACTGGAGGGCGTTGCCCACAACATGCGTGTTGGTCATGACAAAGTGGCGGCCGCCATACTCGAAGATAAAGCCCGACCCTACGCCTGCCACCGGCTCGCCTGGCACCATGCCGCCCATCCACTGTCGAAACAGGTCTTCCATGCTCGGCGCGTTGAGCGTCTCGACCTTTACCACCGAAGGCGTGACACGTTTCACGGCTGCCACGACCGCATCGCTTTGCGAGAGAACCTTCAAGGTGCCGCCGACTTGCGGGGCCGTTTGTGGCACAACAGCACCCGGCGGCTGCACATGAGCAACTGCTCGGGTGGCTGCCAGATAGCCGCCTAGCACGCCGCCCAATAGCCCTACCACCAACGCAGCTACGACAAGACCGTAGGTAAAATCTTTCCGTGGTTCGCTCACAGGTGTTCTTCCTATAGCTGGCGGAGAAGATTGGCAGTTTCAATGGCGCTCATGGCGGCCTCGAAGCCGCGGTTGGGCAGACGTGCCCCTGCCCGCTCAAGAGCCTGCTCGAGGCTGTCGGAGGTGACCACGCCGAAGATGACAGGTACCCCCGTCTTAAGGGCGACCTGGGCCAGGCCTTTGGCGGCCTCGGCGGCTACATACTGGTGGTGTGTAGTGCCGCCGCGAATCACCGCACCCAGGGCTATAACTGCGTCGTACTTGCCGCTTTCCGCCATTTTCTTGGCCACCACAGGCAGCTCAAAAGACCCAGGCACAACTGCAACTGAGATGTCTTCTTCCTTTGCGCCATGACGCAAAAGACCATCCATTGCACCATCGAGAAGCCGACGCGTTATGAAATCGTTGTAGCGGCTGACGACTATGCCCACTCTTAGGCCCGTGGCATCCAGATGCCCTTCGATGGTTTTCGGCACTGCGTCCACCTCCCTAGGTTATGCGAAACCTTTTGCGGCGACGGGAAGCTCGGAGTACCAGCCTATCAGATGTCGTCCCTGGCCGAATCTTCTTGGGCCGTCAACATGTGCCCCAACTTATCGCGTTTAGTGAGCAGATACTCCCAATTGTACGCCGTGGTTGGGGCCTCGAGAGGTACTCTCTCGACAACCTCGAGGCCGTATCCCTGAAGCGCAGCGAATTTAGTGGGGTTGTTGCTCATGAGTCTCATCCGACGCACCCCCAGGTCTACAAGGACCTGGGCGCCCAAGCCGTAATCGCGTGCATCCGGCGGGAAGCCGAGAGCGACGTTGGCTTGCACTGTATCAAGGCCCCGCTCCTGAAGGTGGTATGCGCGAATCTTGTTTGCCAGGCCAATGCCGCGTCCTTCATGGGCGGGAATGTAGACGAGCACTCCGCAATCGGAGCCGGCTATTTTGCTAAGGGCCGCGTGCAATTGCCAACCACAATCGCATTTGAGCGAGCCAAGCACGTCCCCTGTGACACAGCCAGAGTGGACCCGTACAAGAGGTGCCTCGCAGGCCGAGGGGTCCCCCTTGACTACAGCCAGAAACTCAGTGTCATCAACCAGCGAACGATAGACTACCACACGGAAGCTGCCGAAAACAGTCGGTAGATGAGCCTCGGCTACCTTAGCCACAAGTTTTTCCGTGCGGCGACGGTAGCGGATGATGTCGGCGATTGTGACGATGTGCAGACCGTGGGCGCGGGCGAATTCGCGCACGTAGTCAAGCTCCGCGGAACGCCCGGACGGGTCGAGAATTTGAGACGTCACGCCCATAGGATACAAGCCCGCAAGCCGGCAAAGGTCAACGATGGCTTCTGTATGGGCGGCCCGCTGCATTACGCCACCCGGGGCAGCCTGCAACAACTGAAGGTGACCCGGGCGCACAAGATCATGGGGGGTGGCCTTCGGGTCGAGCAAGACGCGGAGGGTAGTTGCTTTGTCC
The DNA here is from genome assembly GCA_026419655.1 of Armatimonadota bacterium. Lineage (GTDB taxonomy): Bacteria > Armatimonadota > Zipacnadia > Zipacnadales > FEN-943 > JANZZA01. Next base: position 22,682 of record JANZZA010000323.1, read on the forward strand.
TCGGCTGAATCCCCGGTCGTGACGCCATACCTGGCGTCCACGGGCGTCGCCCAAGCAGGGCCGCGGTTGTCCGGGTCTCTCGGCAGCAAATTAATACCAAGCTGTTCCAGCCGCTCAGCGGTACAGGCCACCGAGATGCTACTTCGCGCTTGGCTCATGACAAAGTTCAACGCCTCGGGCGTAACAAACTCTGCCGCCATGGCCAAGTCGCCTGTATTTTGCGGGCTTCCGTCATCAATGACTATCAGAAACTCGCCGGCCCGAAGCCGTCGCAGCGCTTCTTCAACGCTCCGCAGCGATTCCACTAGCTGGTCGTCAGAGATAGCCATGCTCGCGCAAAAACTCCTCTGTTATGCCTGATCCTGCCGCCGTGCGCCCCTGAAGTACACGCCGCACGTATTTGGCAAGAATGTCTGTCTCGATATTCACTTCATGACCGCTGGCGAGGCGACAAAGGTTGGTGTTGCGCCAGGTAAAGGGGATGATAGCCACCTCGAAAGTGTTTGAGGTAACCGCCGTGATGGTGAGGCTGATGCCATCCACCGCCACCGAACCGCGGGGAACCAGGTCGGCCAGAAGCTCAGTCGGCGCTTCGAAAACCATTCTCACCGTTTCGTCTTCAGCAACGGTGGCAATCAGACGGCCTATGCCGTCCACGTGCCCCATTACCAGATGACCGCCAAGAGCCTCACCTGCACGCAGGGCTGGCTCCAGATTGACGGGCGTCTTCAAAGCAAGCCGCCCCAGGGTTGTCCGTGCACATGTCTCAGCGCCTGCGTAAACCTCAAAGCCATCGGGCAAGAGGGTTTCCACTGTCAGGCAAGCCCCGTTGACGGAAACGCTGTCACCACGCTCCAGCTCGCCAGCAAGTCCCGGGGCAGCAATTTGGAGCCGGCGCCCGGTGCCGTCGTCAGTGGCACGAATGATGGTGCCGACTTCGCGAATCAGGCCTGTGAACATTTCCAGAGCTCCACCAGCAAGTCATCTCCGACCATCTCGACGCGCCGGAAGCGCCAGCCGCCGGCTTCATCAAGGGCAGCGGCGCCCTCGCCACCCACAATCCCCGGGGCCTCTATGCCCCCGATCACCTTGGGCGCGTAGAATATCAGAAGTACATCCACCAGACCACAAGCCAGTGCGCCTGCCAACAAAGTAGGCCCGCCCTCAAGTAGCACCGAAACTATTCCGTTCTCGGCCAGGCACTGCGCCAGCCTCACCAGGTCCACTTTTCCATTCGGCCCCGAAGGCAGCAGCCAAACGTCAGCACCCGCCGTACGCAGAGCCTCGACCTGCCTTGCAGGAGCTCGCTCTGTCGCAGCGATGATGCAGGGCGCTGTGGAGGAACTGCGCAGTACGCGCGCCGTTGGCGGAGTGCGAGCCATGCTATCCACAATTACCCGTACCGGGTCGCGGCCAGGCCTATCCTCGCGGCGGCAGGTAAGCTGGGGGTCATCCGCAAGCACCGTCCCCACGCCTACCATCACCGCATCCCCTTCATCGCGCCAACGATGCACAAGGGCGCGGGCCGGCAGGCCGGTAATCCAACGAGACTCCCCGCTGCGCGTCGCCACCTTACCATCCGCTGAAGCCGCCATTTTCCCAACAAACCAGGGCAGTCTCTCGCGGCGGTGTTTGGCATACGGGGCGTAAAAATCCCTGCACTCGTCAGCTAAAGGGCCTGTGCATACTTCCACCGAAGCGGCGGATAGGCAATTGGCACCACGCCCACGCGCCCGTGGGTCCGGGTCGGCGAAGCCATAGACCACCCGGGAGACACCGGCAGCCGCCAAGGACTGCGCGCAGCCGGGGGTGCGTCCCCAATGACAGCACGGTTCAAGGGTCACGTACACTTCTGCGCCGGCAGCCCTGGGGCCTGCGCGCGCCAGAGCTACCATCTCCGCATGAGGCATCCCCGGCGCAACGTGAAAGCCCTCGGCTACTATTTGCTCCTTAGCTACTATGACGGCACCCACGGGAGGATTGGGACTCGTACGCCCTAGGCCGAGGTGGGCAAGACTTAGCGCCCGGGCCATGAATTTAGCCTCGAGGCCCCGGGCCTGCCCGGAGCGCTGTGTCATGGCTGCTTCTCCTTCTCTCCGCGCAGCACCCGTTCCGCTTCGGCTAAACTCCGGTACAGCTCGGCTCGGCGCTGGTGCTTCAATCGCTCACACCAGCGCAGGTCAAGCATTGCCAGCATCGTAATGATGATAGTCCCAGTAAGCACGCCCAACCAGTAACCAAGCTCATGCCAGCGACTGGCCCACCTGACTATCGCTCCAACGTAAATCGCCGCTACGCAAATAAGCAACAGGGCAGCCATAAGCATCCGCAAGGCAAAGTGTTTCGCGGAGATGAGGCTGCGCCCGCCAAGGTATTCGACGGCTTGTGCAGCCGCGAGGATTAGAATCCCCATCCCCATGACCGCGAGGATAATCTGCGCTGTGAGACTCACGACGCCCGTCACCAGCCCCGATAGCCAACAGCGCGGCATTGCTCACTTTGTGCCGCCGGTGCACCATGTAGACCGTTACGGGGTCAGACTTCCCATACCTGCTCTTGGTCAGGCGGTGGTTCTTCGAGACTTTGCAGGATCCGCTGGACAAAGGTGAGCAGCTCTCGAGGGTTGAAAGGCTTGACCAAGTACGAGCTGACCCCCGACGCCCAGCCACGCCAGATGTCAGCGTCTTGGGCTTTTGCCGTGAGCATTACCACAGGTATCCGCTGAAAGCGCGGGTCAGCCTGAAGCCGCTGCAACACTTCGAAACCATCCATTCGCGGCATCATGACGTCCAGCACGATCAGGTCCGGCGGGTCCTTCTCCACAGCTTCCAGGGCCTCAATGCCGTCGTAGGCCGTCACTACCTCGTAGCCCGCCTTTTCAAGAGTTATTTGCACAAGCCGCACGATATGCTTTTGGTCATCTACTACCAGGATTTTATGCTTTTTGGGCATTAGGGCGGCTCCTCCCTGGAACTCTACCCGTTGGCTGACTGACAAAACAAACATCCCCCGTCCGCCCGGGGGCGCACTCCTATTGATGAGTTTATCAGACTGCAGCAGTTGTGTCAAACACTATTACCTGAGCAAATCCCGCCAAGGGCTTGCATCTCCCGCCAGACGCGGTCGGCAACCTTTTCCGCGTGTACCGCCCCAAAACTTTCATTTGCCCTAGCCCATGCGACCACAGCCTCTGCCGCCGCGGCGGCCAGTTCGGCAGCACGGGCGATGGCCTGGCCCGTGCAACACTGCGCCTCTGCCAGGTGTCGCTGCCATTCACCAACCCGCAGGAGGTGCTCACAGGAAACCTGCACTCGGCGCAGAGCCTGCCAGGCAGCCTTCTCAGGCGCCGCAGCCGCCAGAGCTTGGCCGAGAGACACAAGAGCGGATGACAACAAGCCAGGAGTGGCCCGGCGCGTCCATGAAAGGTCGTAGTGGCCAGTACAGGGCCCTTCCTCTACGAGCCGTACAGCCAGTTCCCGCCAGTAGTCTGTCATAGCCGAAGCTGAAGGGCCGTAGAGCGCCTTCCAGTAGCGCTCCATGTGGGTTGCCAATTGATTAGCGGCACCCGTCCCTCCCTTCCATGACGCAAAAGCGACCGCCCTGGCGTTAGCGCCGAAAGTGACCCATTCTTCCGGGACGTATTCGAGCACATAGCCGTCCACGCCGGCACGCTCGTAGAAGTCAAAATCGGCTGCAATCCGCTCGGCACACGGGTATGGCAAGGAAAGAGTATCAATACCCATGTCGTACAAAAAGAGCCGCAACTGTCCCGGTGTTGCGTCCCGCCACCGTAGTAACATGTCTGCATAGGTCGGATTGCGCCGTCGGCATCCCGTGTCGTTGATCTGATGCTTAAAGCACCGCAGGATCGGAGCAAAGTAGATGACCAGGTTGGACAGAGGACGCACCGACTGGGGCGGTTCTGCGTAATTGAGATACGCCAAGGCGGTTATGCTCACGTCAGGCCGCTCCTGTGTCACCCTCTCGGCCACGTCATTAACGAAGTCCAGGTAGGTATCGGTGCGGCATCGCAAGTCAGGCCAGAGGCTGCTTGAAACCTGTGGCTGCCCTGCTATGCATACCTCACATTCACACCACCCAAAACCGTCTCGTGGCCACAAACCAATCTCCATAATCTCTGGATACTCGTCGAGAAACTCCAAAATGCGACGCGTGATAATCTCCCGCACTTCGGGATGGGACGTACATACCTGACCGTCTGGCCGTCGCTGCCCGCCAACCAGAGCAAAGTACTCGGGGTGCTCGTGGAAATACTCTCCTGGCGTCAGCCAGAAAGGAAGCGTATGGTGTTCGAGGCTAGCCTTCATTCCTCTCAGTGCTAGAGCGCCACGCAAGAAAGTCCTGTAGGCATCTAGGGCCCCTGGAAACTGCGGGTTAATCACGTACTGGTTGAAGCCCTGCTTGGCCATCCAGTCAACAAAGTCCGTAGTCTCGGCGTCTATGCGAGGATAGTTGGTGAATGCACGGCAAGAAAAGCGGGGCGACCACGAGTATTCGCCGTCCGGAACAATGAGCTTCTCCGCCCGCGGGACGTATTCTTCCCTCTCCCAGCGATTGAGCCAGCAGACGCCAGCAAAATTTTCGATGATGTGGTAAGTACCAAACAAGAGCCCCGCCGGCGAGCGAGCAGTCAAAACCCCGAGGCAGTCGGCGACGCGCAGAGAAGCAGTTTCGTCGCGGCAACGGTCGCCTGTGCGCTCCTGGAGGCGAAGTTCAATCGCCGGGCCGGCCGGAGTAGTTTCGCTGCGCTGGGCTGAGGTCTCAACCACGGAGGGCCTGCCGCCCGTCACCAAGGCAATATAGTAAGCAAGTTGCTCGGCGGCAAACCGACAGGTGGCGTCCGCCGACGAGGCAAGTCTGATCACACCCGGGGAAGCCGCTGAAAACTCTAACATGGGCCCAGTCCGTTTGGTGGCAAGAGACACTGTGAGCTTACCTGACTTTGGATTGCCAGGCAGCCAGGGTCGTCTCGTACAGGCGGTCGGCCAGGTTCGTCAGCGCATGATAGCCGTCCAGGTGCCTGGTGAAGCGTGCGGGCAGAACTTCGGCGCCGAGGTACGCTCCTGCCATGGCCCCAGCAATGGCCGCCCGTGTGTCAGCGTCGCCCGCGCCTAATACTGCCGTTACAAGCACATCCATGATGTCCGTTGGGTTGCGTAACCAGCAGTAAAATGCTGTCCCAACCGTTTCGGCTGCCCCCGATCCCAGGCCCAACTCCGGCAGAGCCTTTGTTGGTCTGACGCCTTCTTCTGCCAATTCCTGGGCCCGCGAGACGGCGTCGAGGGTTTTACATGGCGGGACGTGCCTTATCAAGTCGGGAACTAAACGGTCCAGTTTGAGCACCCCCGCCGCCGATTGCGCTATGACCCAGGCCACCACAAGCCCCGCGCTAATCGCTTCTTCGTTTCGGTGAGTTATGATTCCACAGGTTCTGACATCCTCAGCGAGACCCTCCAGGCTAGGGGCGTGAAACAGACCAACTGGTGCCACACGCTGAGCCACCCCATTGCCTGCTGCCCATTGCCCGGTCTCGCCAGCTTCGTTCCACGGCACGCGGTTCAGGAGGCGCTCCATGGCTCGCAAGGCCGCCCGGCCGATGCCCCGACCGCTGGTGCGATACCAGACCAGGTACCGCTTAGCCATATCCTCGCCATCAACTCTGCCACAGGCGACTATGGACTGGGCTGTGGCCACGGTCATGGCAGTATCGTCAGTCCACAAAGCCACCTGCATTTGACCGGGGTCATAGCGTCCTTCCTCGTAGGCAATAAGCAGGTCATGGCTCCGGTAGCCTTCCATGGTGGCGCCCAGACTATCCCCGAGCGCCAGCGCCACCAGGCTCCCGTGGAAGCTCTCACGCCTCACCTTGCGTGATGCTTTCTGCTTACCTGCTCCAGCTCTTGCTGATGGTTTCACTCCGGCCACTGTTCATCATCTGCCTGTACTACAAACGCATTGTATCATATTCAGCACCAAAACTTACCCTCTGCAGGGCTGATTTTTCTCGGGGAAGGTTGCAAGGGCTGGTGTCAGCTTATGCAGGGTGCAGAGCTTGTACAACGCTCTGCGCCTGGCCTTCTACCTGTGATCGAGTCTGGAGGCAGGGAAAGTGACTTTTGCAACGGTCTCACCGCGAAAGTGTCGGGGCAGCAGGCAGCACGGCCCCCCTGTACAAGTTGTTGTCACATAATGATACAGACCTGCCAAACATGGCAGGCCTGTATCAGTGCAAAACGACTTCCAAGTAGCTCTTCTAGGTGTTTTGTTCAGGGGAATTTCCAGGAGCAGATTGTCCACCTGGCCTGGGGGCCTGTTCAGACTGTGCACCCTCTTTAAAGGCGGCGCCAGCCGCGGCAATGCCTGAAAGGATACCTGCAGCTTCAAAGGGCAGAAAGATTTTCGTTGCTTGCCCCTGCGCCACTCGCTGAAGCGTCTGGAGATACATGTAAGCGAGGAGATCGTAGGTAGGCCGGCCGTCATGGACCCCCTGGAAGACGTTGCGTATAGCCTGGGCCTCGCCTTCTGCCACAGCGATTTCGCGGTATCTTTCGGCATCGGCCACCTTTCTTACGGCTTCTGCCTCGCCTTCGGCCTTAAGGATACGTGCCTGTTTTTCCCCTTCGGCCGTGAGGATGGCCGACTGGCGCAATCCTTCGGCTTCCAAAATGGCTGCCCGCTTATCACGCTCGGCCTTCATCTGCCGACTCATGGCCTCTACTATATCGCGAGGTGGCTCAATGGCTTGCAATTCGACGCGAGTGACGCGGACACCCCACTTGTCTGTGGCATCGTCCAGCACCTGGCGCAGCTTTGAGTTGATAACCTCTCGCGACGTGAGCGCCTCGTCTAACTCCATGTCGCCGATAATGTTGCGCAAGTTTGTTTGGGCCAGCTTTATAGCTGCGAGCCGAAAGTCGGTAACGTTGTACGTGCGCTTCACCGGGTCGGTGACCTCGTAATACACAACCGCGTCCACAGTGACGAGTGCGTTGTCTTTGGTGATGACCTGCTGCGGGGCAACGTCGAGAACGGTTTCGCGCATGTCCACCCGGATCAGCCGCTGGGCGAAAGGAAAGACTATGGTCGGACCCGGGTCAGACACCCGGCTGTAACGCCCAAAGGTTTCGATAACACCACGCTCGTACTGGCGGACAAAATATATGGACTTGGCGATAACTACTACAGCGAAGACGGCAAGCACAATAATGAGTTCCATGCTACTCACCCCTCCTCGAAAAGTGTGAGTCCCCGCCTTCCCAAAGGGGACTTATTGCAAAATCGCCATCCTTGAGCTGTTAGGCGCAGAAAGTGTCGCCTTTCCGCCCTCAGCGTTATACTCGCTACGGAACTACGCCCACGCAAGGGAGGGTTATCCGATAGTCACCAAAACTACCCCGCTAGGGTTCGACTATCAGCGTGGTGCCACTGACTTCCTTCACGCGCACCCAGGTGCCTGCCTCGATTACCTCCGACGACCTCGCACGCCATTCATCCGACCCCACCCGCACCCGTCCTGTGTTCGCCCCCGGATCTATCGTCTCAATGACAATGGCATACTGGTTAACCAGGGCGTCAACGTTGGTGCGTGTGGGCAGACGGTCGCGCAACGTGTGCACCAAGGGCCTCGTGAACCATAGCAGCAGTGCCGATGCCAGAATGAAGCTAATCCACGGCACCATCGGGCCTTCGGCGAAGGCTGCCGCAATGCCTGCAAGGAATGCTGCGATGCCAATCCACAGAATCACGAACGTCCCGGTGAAAACCTCGACGATGAGCAGGATGATAGCTGCCACCAACCACTGCAC
>JANZZA010000304.1 GCA_026419655.1 Armatimonadota bacterium
TTCGCCCGCCACGCGCGAATCGTTAACGTCTGCCCCGACGGCGACATGGACTATCGCGCGGCCATTCCCGTGCCGACCGTGGACAGCATCGAGGAAGCATTGGACCTTCTCCGGCGCGAAGGCGTCATCGGCGCCGGGCCACTCCGGGCAGCCGTACTGCCAGACGGCCCCTATACCCTTCCTGTCGTCTCCGAATGAGACGGCCCAGCAAAGCCCGCAGGATATGTTTGCCGTTCCAGGAATATGCCGCGCCGCACGGCTGGCACTCGGCCGGCCACCCGGGCGGCTGAGGGAAGGTCAATTTCCTGTGCGCGCGCCATTGTGCTGGATTGCGCTGGCCGGCATACCTGCGGGAAAAACGTTAAGCACTGCCCCAAAGCGGAGGTGTCTCGAATGCGCCTGGGAGCGCCATTGTTCGACGACTGCTCGACGCCGGAGTTATGGATTGCAGCACTCAAGCGCAAGGGCTACTCAGCCGCCTACTGCCCGGTCGGCGCAGACGCGGCGGATGACGTGGTGAAGGACTGGGCCGAAGCCGCGCGCGAAGCCGACATCGTCATCGCAGAAGTTGGCGCCTGGAGCAATCCCCTCAGCCCCGATCAGGAAACCGCCCGAGCCGCCTTGGAGTATTGCAAAAGACAGCTCGACCTGGCCGAGAGAATAGGCGCGACTTGCTGCGTGAACATTGCCGGCTCACGCGGAGATGTGTGGGATGGCCCGCACTCTGCAAACTATACTCAAGAGACCTTCGACCTCATCGTCGCGACGGTTAGGGAAATCATTGACGCAGTCCAGCCCAGGCGCACCTACTATACCCTTGAGACCATGCCATGGATGTATCCTGATTCAGCAGACTCGTATCTATCACTTATCAGAGCCATTGACCGGCCGGCCTTTGCGGCGCATTTCGACCCTGTAAACATAGTTAACAGCCCAGCGCGATGGGCTGACACCGGCGGGCTTATCAAAGACTTCATCGAGCGACTCGGGCCCTGGATTCGCAGTTGCCATGCCAAGGACGTAACTCTCGCCACCAGGCTGACCGTCCATATTGATGAAGTCCGGCCCGGTCTGGGCGCCCTGGACTATTCCACCTATTTGCGATGCCTCGATAGCCTGGACGGCGACATACCTCTCATGCTTGAACACCTGGCCACCGAGCAAGACTACGACGAGGCGGCTGCCTATATCAGGACGACCGCCGCTGAAATTGGTGTAGCCATCCGGTGAAGGCACGGCCTCAGCAGTCCATCGTCCTCGCGGAGCGGGGCGGGGGGTAGCGGCCCTACAGCCTGTGGACTTACATCGCTAGCTGTTGGGCCTGCAGTGAGCAGCCGTACACACGCGCAACGCATTATGAGCGTGGGCGCATAACTCGTGGTACTGCAGGACAAGGAATTCCCGAAAATGGTTGGTTACGCTGCTGTGTGCAAGGTAGAACACGCGGGCGCAGAAGTCGAGGACCTGCGGCCAGGCCAATACTTGCTCTGTCGGGACAACCCCTGCCCTTGAAGTCCTTGTGCCAGGAAGGACTTCCACACATGACGCAGGAAATGGTGAGTGCCCAGGAAGATGCCGCCCTGCCCTGCCACCAACCTTATGGGGTGAAATGACCATGAAAGCTGTGGCTCTCATCACCGATGAGGCACAGAGATTCAGCCTCGAAGAAGTTGTTCTTCCAGAGCCAGCGCCTGACCAGATTGCCGTCCGCACGCTGTGGACCGGTGTCAGCATAGGGACAGAATTTGCGCTCATCCGCAACAAAATCTCCTGGGGGCCCTACCCGCTGTGCGTCGGATACCAGGGCACTGGAGTCGTTGAGGCTGTCGGGGCGGATATAAGAGACTTTGCCGTTGGCGACCTGGTGTACTTTCGCGGCAACGACGCCATGCAGCTTGCTGACGGGAGGCCGGTCTCCTGCGTGCAAGGGGCCCATTGCTCTCACGCCGTGCTGCGCCCCCACACCACCCACGGCGCCGCTCATCTTCCGCCCGGCGCGCCCGTAGACCTGGCAGCCATGTTTGTCATGCCCGCCGTCGGCCTGGCTGGCGTGGACATGGTCAACCCTAGAATGGGTGCCACGGTAGTAGTTTACGGCGCTGGCCTCATCGGCCAGGGCGTGATTGCCGCCTGCGCCCACCGAGGCTGCGTCATCATCGCGGTGGATATAAACCCCCGCGCCCTGGAAATTGCCCGGAAAATGGGAGCAGACTACGTCATCAATGCTGCCGAAACTAAGGTGGCCGAGGAAGTCAGGCGCATCGTCCCCGAAGGAGCGGACTATGTCTTTGAGTGTACCGGCCTGCCACAGTGCATTGACCCTGCCATAAGCCTGTGCCGACCCAATGGTGCTTTCGTGTGGCAGGGGAACTACGGGGCGGCCCCGGTGACCTTCGATTTTCTGGCGGCTCACGGGCGGCGCCTGCGCATGTTCTTTCCCTGCGACGACGGCTTCCAGCCCTGCCGCCGTGCAGTAATCAAGAATATGGCCATGGGCACGCTCCACTGGGAGCATTGCGTCACGCACCGCATCGAGTGGACCGAAGCCGCGGCCACGTATGAGCGCATAAACCGTGGCGACGGGGAAGTAATTGGCGTGCTCATTCACTGGTCCGACTGACATCGGGCGCGGCCGGCTCAGCAGCACGAAGCCCTGCGGCCAAGCCATGCTGCCACGGCCGGCACGCCAAGGGAGACTGTCGCAAAAGCTGGCGTCGGCTCGTCCAGAGGCGGGAAAGTATACAGGTCCCTACGCCTGCACTTTTACCTGCCTGCGCGGCTGGCGACTGGTAAAGTGACTCTCGCAATAGTGCCAAATGGGAGCCTTACCAAAGATGGAGTTGGCTTACGCAGAGTGAAGAAAGTTTACAATGCCGCGCGCCCGACCTTTTGCCAAAGGGCGCATCTGTGGGACGGTAAAGCGACTTTTGCAACAGTCTGCAAAGAAGTAAAAGGAGCATCCTCATGAGCGACGTCATAATCAGCGAATACCAGCCTGGCGACGAAGAGCGCATGGCCGAGATCGCGCCGCGGGCTTTCGGCGTCTGGGCCCGGTACGGCATTGACTACAGCCTGCCGCGGGACAAGGTTGAACAGGAATATCGCGAGGAAGCCCTGCACTACGCCGCCCAGGTCCGCGAGGGTCATCCGGGAATGGCCATTTTTACTGCTAAACTCGAAGGCTTTCTGGTCGGCTACATCGTGGTACGCCTGGACGAATATCGCACGCAGCGGTTCGGCATGAAATGGGGTAATCTGCAGTCGCTCGCCGTGGACCCGGACTATCATCACAGGGGCATCGGAAAGGCTTTAGTGGCCCGCGCGATGCAGTGGTTTCGCGACCAGGGGTGCGAGTATGTAGAAGTGATAACTGACCAGAACAACATCGCCGCCATCCGCACCTATGAAGGCGCCGGCTTCCGCACCATCTACTGTTCGCTGACACTTTCTCAGCACCTCAGCTAAAAGCGTGTTACGCCCGGCACACAGCCATCGCAAAAGCGCAGCGGACGGACTGTGGCCGACATGCTTTGCGTTTAATGCAGCGAGGGGAAAGGACTCGTGAGAGGCATCGGTTGTCTGGGGGCAACGCTTTAAAAAGGGTTATCCCCCAGACCCCCTTCCCCAACTTTTTCGTGCTTTCTGAGCAGGGAGCCGGGCGGACAACGCGCTTCCTACTCGGCAGGGGATACAGTCGGGAGCAGGAATGGGCACGTCTGCTGCCGCGCGTACTTCCCTTATCCAAAATTAAGGGGAGTATTCGGTTTTCTCAGGATACTGTTGGAAAAGTTTCTGCAGCGCCTCGGAGGTACGCTCCGAGGCAAAGGATGGGACACAGAACTTCATACACTTTTGTGGCCCTTTATGCGTCAACTCGGGTTTTGGTGCGGACCACCGGGGTGATTCTCAGGGCCTTACTGTTTTCTGCCTGAAACAAAATCCTGAGTAAACTGAATACTCCCAAAATTAAGACCGTTGTTGACCCGCCTCAAATCGCGGCCTACGATGTGCTTCCCCTACGCGGGGGAAAAGCTCGAAATCGCCGGCCAAGTCAACTGAATGGTCAGAGTGGTCAGCGACAAGTCGTCCGCGGTGGCACAAGGATGAGAATCCTCATGCACAAGCTAAGATTCCGTCACGTGCATCTTGACTTCCACACGTCCGAGAAGATACCCGGCATTGGGTCGGAGTTTGACGCAGACGAGTTCGTGGAGACTCTCAAGCGTGCCCGCGTCAACTCCATTAATCTTTTCGGCAAATGCCACCACGGAATGCTTTATTACTACTCGCGCTTCCCGGCTCAGCATCCCCATCTCACCTGTAAT
>JANZZA010000351.1 GCA_026419655.1 Armatimonadota bacterium
GGGCCGGCTCGCGCCTAAAGGTTGCTCGAGGACGCTACTTCAAATAGCCACTGCCACCGCAAGGGCTTTTTCTGGGGGAAACCCTTTGAAAAGGGTTATCGCCCAGGCCCCCTTCCCAAACTTTTTCGTGCTGCTTCCACCCCACACGCCCTTTTCTACGGGCTTCCCCTGTGCCGCAGACCACCGACGACTACTTGACCGCGGTCGCTGACCAGACATTCCAGCGACCGACAAGAGACGAAAGGGCCTTGAAATTCTGACCAAGGACAAAGGTCCATGTCCTCCCTGCCCAGTATCTTGAGGGCAGCGTCACGGCTATGCTAAACGGGCCCTAGTTTGCCAGCATCTCGGAGAGCTTGATTGATGGCGTCACGAGTGTCCTTAGCTGCCTCGGCTGCTGCGGCAGCAAAGTCCTCGGGTGCGTAGCGCGAAGAGTACGGCTCCTGGCGGAAGGCGTAGATGATGGCCCGGGAGGAGTTTACGATGGCGCCCAGGCCCCGGTCGTCAAAGGCGCCGACGACATCCTGCGGCCCTGCTCCTTGGGCGCCGTAACCCGGCACCAGAAAAGGCTGCTGAGGCATGCGGCCGCGCAAAAGCTCCAGATGCTGCGGCACCGTGGCCCCAACTACTGCCCCAACGTCTGAATATCCTAGCCTGCCTACCAAGTCAGTGCCCCACTGCTTGACGAGGTCAGCCATGGCCTCATGTACCCGTCGGCCATCTTCTAGCCGCAAGTCCTGTATCTCGACCGCCGAGGGGTTAGACGTGCGCACAAGCAGGAAGACGCCCTTGCCAGTGGCCCGCGCCGCGTCAAGGAAAGGCTTCACGCCATCTATCCCAAAGTAAGTGTTTACAGTGACTGCATCAAAAGGCGACGGGGCGTCAGGAGTGCCCAGATAGGCCTGCGCATAGGCTTCGGCTGTGGAGCCAATGTCGGAGCGTTTGACGTCGGCAATGGTGATGAGACCGAGCCGGCTGGCAGCTTCAGCGAGGGCAGAATAAGCCATGTCGCCGCCGGCGCGCAGCACTTCGAAGAAGGCCGACTGCAGCTTCACCGCAACCGCGTATGGCGCGGTGGCCTTCAAAATGGCCACGCAGAAGCGAATCACAGCCTCAACGGAGGGCACCGAGAGACCATCGGACCGGGTGACGCTCTCGGGCAGGTCCGCCATGCGCGGGTCCAGGCCGACACAAAGACGAGAGTTTTTGGCCTCTATTGCGGCCATCAACCGGTCTGAGAAAGCGCTCTGGCTCCCCATCTGCGCACTCTCCTCTTGGCGCTGCGGAGCACGTGAGGCACCTCGGCCCTCGGAGGCTGCCCCCTATCTTGCCAGCTTACAGGCAGCCTTTGTTGCTCCTCTCCTATGCCCAGACAGCGAGAGAAGCTTTTCAGGACGGCTCTACGATCTCGACAGCCCCGATCCTCTGGACAGGAAGCCGACGTGTCATAGAGTCCTGCTCGACACGTGCCCTGCGCCCCGCCCCTCGGGCCGGTGAGCCAGCGCCCCTCTTAGCGTCCCACTGGACAGCCTTCTTGGCTCCTACTCTCTGGCCAGTAAATGAGCGCCCCGTAACGTCATGCTCGACAGGTGTCCTGGGCCACACCCTTCTGCCCAGTAAGCCAGCGGCCAGTGAAATCCCGCTTGACAGGTCTCCTGCGCCCGGCTCCTCCGGCCAGTACACCAGCGTGCGGAAAAACCCCACCCGACAAGTATCCTGGCCCCGCCGTGCCGGCCGGTAAGCCAACCCACCACGCGTCGGCTTTCGGTCCCGCGCAGCAAATTTGCTGCTGCTCACTTGTTCCCGTAGCCGAGGCCTGCCTCCACCAGGTAACGATAGCTGTCAGCAACGGCCTGCATCATGTCGGTGGCACAGGAGTCAAGCTCGACGACGAGCCACTCAAGCACATTGGGGTCGGCCGCGCCGATAATGGCTGGCATGTCGAGTTTCCCCTGCCCGACGGCAGTGTGCGGCTGCGGCGGGTCTATCATGCCGTCCTTGATGTGGAGCAGGGGAATGCGGCTACTAAGACGGGCGACCTGGGCGGGAACGTCCACGCCGCCTACCGCTGCCCAGTACACGTCCACCTGCGCAAAAGCCCCGGGAGCGTTCTCCAGAAGAATGTCTTCGGGATACTTGCCGTCAAACTGATGGTCCCACTCCCACCAGTGGTTGTGAATACCAAAGCTTATCCCCGTGCCCTCCAGCAACTCAACGGCCTGGCGCATTTGGGCCGCAGCGGCAAGACATCCGTCGAGCGTCGCGAGCTGGTCAGGGCCAAAGCCAGAGATAAGCTTGGGAATGCCCAGCGCCTGGCACTCATCCAGGAGCTGAGAAATATTCTCCGGCGTTGGCATAGCCATGTGTGCGCTGCTCACCTGAAGGCCCAGGTCGTCGAGAATTTTCTTGACTTCTTCCGGCGCCATGCCGTGCAGGCCGGCCATCTCTACTCCCTTGTAGCCAATGTCGGCAATCTTGCGCAGCACGCCAGGGAAATCCTGAGCGGCTTCCTCGCGTACCGTGTAAAGCTGGATGGAGATCGGTTTCATGACTTGACCACTCCCTTGGACGCTTGTTGGCGACGATTAAGTCACGCTCCTTGCCCCCACGCGAAAAGGACTCTGGAGCTTCAGCCTCTTTGGCGGTGCTCCGGAAATTCCCTGCCCCCGCGCGCAACGGGAACTCGCGCCTTGGCTCTCGTCAATCCAATCCCCCAGAGCCCCCTTGCCCCTGCGCAAAGGGGTCGCGTGTATTTCCGGCTCGACTACCCCAGGAACGCGACCCCTTGCCCCTGCGCAAAGGGATCGCGTCGCCGTGGGCTGTAGCTTCGCCACCGGCGCGCCGATACCTTGTCAGGTGGTGGCAGGCGAGGGACGTCTAGAGGAGACGCGACCGAGGGAGTATTCAGTTTCCTCAGGATTTTGTTTCAGGCAGGAAAGAGTAGGGCCCGGAGAACCACCTTGGTGGTCCAGCCTAAAACCCGGTGGTGGCTTATACACGGCCACAAAAGTGTATAAAGTTGTGTGTCACCTCTTGCCTCGGAGCGCACATCTCTGGGGCGCTGCAGAAGCTTTTGCAAACACTCTCCTTAGAAAACCGAATACTCTCTAAATGAGGGACGTCACGAGGAGCCGCGACCGGTGAGAGTGGTGTCAGCCCGGAGCTATTGTAGGAAGCTGAAGCGTTAAATACACTGACGCCGGGCAGGACCGGCCAGGTCTATTGGCGCAGATGGGAAGAGTGCACCGTGCGGCATACATGCTGTGACAACATCAGAGGTATCCTGGCGTGGGTGCGTTGAGCGCCAGGGCGAGGTCCCGCGCGAGGAGAAGCAAGCCGTGAACATAGACCTGTCTGTTTACCTGGTGACTGACCGCAGGCTGCTTGAGGGCAGGCAACTGGTTGACGTCGTGGCCGCCGCGGTGGAAGGTGGCGTAACGTGTGTGCAGTTGCGAGAGAAGGAGGCCGCGGGCAGAGAGTTTATCAGTCTCGCGCAGGAGCTGCTGGAAGTCACCCGGCCGGCTGGCGTGCCCTTGATAATCAATGACCGGGTGGACGTGGCGGTGGCGGCGGATGCCGACGGTGCCCATGTTGGCCAGGAGGACATCCCGGCGGCGGCCGCCAGGAAAATCCTCGGCCCCGACAAAATTCTCGGCGTCACTGTAAGCACACCAGAAGAAGCCTTGCGGGCAGCCAACGAAGGCGCAGACTACGTGGGCTCAAGTGCAGTGTTTGCGACGCCAACAAAGACTGACTCTGATAAGCCTATAGGTATAGAAGGCTTGCGCCGACTGTGTGAGGCATCACCTGTTCCCGTAGTTGCCATAGGTGGCGTGGACGCCGGAAACGCAGGCGAAATGATAAGGGTTGGGGCGGCGGGTGTGGCCGTTGTAAGGGCTATCATGGCGGCGCCAGACCCAAAGGCCGCTGCTCAGCACCTGCGCGAAGTGGTCGAAAAGGCCCGGCGGAGCCTGTGAGACGGCTGAGACGAAAGGGTTGTAGTTTAGCCACCGGACAGGCCACGTAGCGCCGGAAGCGGTGCGTAGGCGCGCCACAAAAAAAGTTTGCGATGAGGCCACGCGAAAAGTATTCAAGTGGTGCGGCAAAGAGACCGTGCTGATAGCATCCGCGCGCGTGGTCCGCCGCCCTGCTAAAGGATGGGGCCAGCATGAGCTATAGCGAAATCGTCCAGCGGGCAGCACAGGCTCTGACGAAGATACGCGAGACCAAGCCACTGATACACCACATCACTAACTTCGTGGTCATGAACGATACCGCTAATGTCACGCTACACGTGGGCGCGCTGCCGGTCATGGCCCACGCGAAAGAGGAAGTTTGCGAGATGGTGCGGCTGGCAGGCGCCCTGGTGCTTAATCCGGGCACTCTCAACCCCGATTGGGTCGAGGCCATGGTGCTCGCCGGAAAGGAAGCGCAGGCGCTGGGGATTCCGGTGGTGCTTGATCCCGTTGGCGCGGGCGCTACGAGCCTGCGGACGCAAGCGAATCTGCACCTGCTGAAGGAAGTCAGGCCTACCGTCGTCAGAGGGAACGCTGGCGAGATAGCGGCTCTGAGGGGGGCTGGAGGTGTAGTCAAGGGCGTGGAGAGCATTGGTGGGCCGGCAGACGTGGCAGCTCTGGCCCGTGATGCCGCCCAGGCCTGGGGCTGCACGGTGGCCGTAACGGGTGCTATAGACCACATCTCGGACGGGACCCGCCTGGCAACGGTGGAAAACGGCAGCCCGTGGCTGACCACTCTGACAGGCACCGGCTGCACGGCAACCACTGTCGTCGCGGCCTTCGCAGCGGTGGAGGAAGACCCCCTGGTGGCTGCGGCGGGCGGGCTGGCGTGTCTGGGCTATGCGGCGGAGCTAGCAGCCGCCGAGGCCCGCGGGCCAGCGTCTTTCAAGGTGGCGCTTTACGATACCCTGTACAATCTCACACCGGACGGGCTCCAGGCAGGTGCACGCATTACCATTTATGAATGACCTGAAAAACGTGACCAGCCGTAGGGAGTGAAGCCATGAATGCCCACGCGCAGGACACCTCTGGGCCACAGGTATGTTGCAGGCACGGGGAGGTGGAGTGCCATTGCGCTGGCTGCTGTCATTCCAGCCTTCCTTGCGGCCGAGGAAGGCGCGGCACCGCGCTGGCTGACAGACCAGACCTATGACACGTATGCGAGCCAGGACCGCGTCCTCAAGCCCTGGACGCCCGTCCAGGTAGGCGACCGGCGCATCGCCGTGTGGGGCCGAGTAACGACGTGGCGGCCTGAAAGCATCCTGCCGGCCAGCATAACAAGCCAGGGCGTGGAGCTGCTTGCGGAGCCGATGCGACTGGTCATCACACGGGGCGGCCAGGAACATTTCGTTCCACTCCAGCACTGGCGCGTCACAGAGCAGAAGAAAAGCGCAGTCAGCATAGTCGCCAGGGGGCGGGTAGCTGGCGTCTCGACGCAAGCAGACATACTTGCCGAATACGATGGCTTTATGCTCATCACGCTGAAGTTCCCCGACACCGCTGGAGACGTTGATGCGGTGCACATCGTCGCTGGGATGCCCGCCGCCACAACCACTCTCTACCAGACCTTCGCCAGACCCATGGCGGGATGGATAGGCGATTCGCCGATAAAACTCGCGTGGATGTCTGGCGAGTCTCAGCCGGTAGAAAACCTGGAGCACTGGTCGCGGTCCTTTGACCCCATCGCAAATTTCTATCATTGGCTGGGCAACGAAGACCGCGGCCTGGGCTTTGCTTACACAACACTTGAGCACTGGGCACCGGAGACAGAAAACGCCTTCTGTACCATTTTTAGGAGCGCGGACAAGCGCAGGGTCATCTACACAATCAACCTCGTCGAGCGGCCCGTGTCACTTGCCGGGCGCACTTTCCAAATCGGCCTGCAGGCCACCCCCATCAAGCCCCTGCCACCGGACTATCACTCCATGCTCACGACTAGCTGGCGGTGGGAAGATTGGGCGGCCTTACAGCAATTCCCTGACAACATAGATGTGGCCATTATCTGGCCGCCGGGGATAATGCGTGGCCTCAATGATCCCTACCACATCAACGCCGAAGCCTTGGAGCGTCACGTAAAACACTGCCATGAGCGAGGCGTGGCGGCGCTTTTTTCGGGCTGCCCGCAAAAAATCAGCCCCTTCTCCGAGGAGTTTGAGGCGTGGAAAGAAGAGTGGCTGAACCTTCCTGAATCGGTTCTGGACTGGGAGGGAGCGCCCCACTACCAGAACTGCGGCCGACCGTACTCCCTGCGCAAATGGCTTTTCTACGGCTGGGCAAAGGAGGTTGTCGAGCGTTTTGGGCTGGAAGGCATCTATTACGACGGGTGGCAGGCGGGGACCATGGCCTGC
>JANZZA010000380.1 GCA_026419655.1 Armatimonadota bacterium
TCCAAACCTGTCGTCGGCTCGTCGAAAATAATGAGCGGCGGCCGGAATGCCAGGACGGACGCCAGAGCTACCTTTTGCCGCAGTCCTTTGGGCAGTGCAAAGGGGTCTTCATCGGCGAGGTCCGTCAGGCCTGTCACGTCCAGCGCCCACTCCACGTTGCGCCGGGTTTCCTCAGCGGCGAGACCCGCCAGGTGCGGTCCCATCCGCACTTCTTCCCGCACCGTTGCCGCGATGAGCTGATGGTCGGGATTCTGAAACAGCAGGCCGGCGCGTCGCGCCACTTCGTCGCGCCTGAGGTATTGCGGCTCGTCGCCGCCAAGAGTCACTCGGCCCCCGTATGGCGCCAGCAATCCGTCGAGACATTTGGCCAGCGTGGTCTTGCCGGAGCCATTTCGGCCAAGTATGGCCACCAGCTCTCCTTCGTGCACTGCCAGACTCACGTCTTTTACGACTTCACCCGCCCCGTAGCCAGCTGCTAGCTCCTCGGCGCGGGCAAGCTCGCGGCCTGGGGCAGGCCATGCCTCCGCTGCCGGTGGCAATTCAGCGCCCAGTCGTGCACCAGCGGCCTTCAGTTGCCGGATTAGTTCTGCTTCGTCGCAGGTAGGACTGAGGCCTGCCGCCGCAGCAATTTCGGCCACTTCCGGCGCCCGTATGCCACTCTGGCGGCAAGCTGCCGGGTTGCGCAAA
Organism: Armatimonadota bacterium; assembly: GCA_026419655.1. GTDB lineage: Bacteria > Armatimonadota > Zipacnadia > Zipacnadales > FEN-943 > JANZZA01. The sequence goes on from JANZZA010000380.1 coordinate 688, forward strand.
AGGTCGTGCGGCGGGCCGTCATATGCCACCTCGCCTGCCCGCAGCACTGTCAGCACGTCTGCCTCCAGCGCCAGTTCTGGGTCCTGTTCGGACACGATAAGGGTATAGTCCTCTGCCCTCAAGCTCTGCCACGCAGCTTTCGCTTGTGCTCGACCTTCCGGGTCAAGATCTGTCGTCGGTTCGTCCATGACCAGGATACGGGGCGCCATGGCAAGGACTGCGGCCAGCGCTGCTCGCTGCTTTTCTCCGCCTGAAAGGGTTTCCGGGGCGCGGGCTGCAAGGTGTTCTATGCCCACCGCCTCCAGCGCGCACCTGACGCGGTGGCCAATCTGTTCTGGCTCCACGCCGAGGTTCTCCAGCGGAAAGGCCACGGCTCCCTCAACGGTGGTGCCGAGGAGCTGAGTCTCGAAGTCCTGGAGCAACAGGCCCACCAGACCTGCCAGGGCGCGCGGCGGACGGCCCGTAGCTTCGGCGCCGAAAAGCCTAACTGCACCCTCGCACTCACCACCCGCCAGCCACGGCACCACGCCAGCCAAGGCGCCGCACAGCGTAGTCTTCCCCGCGCCGGTGGCACCCATGAGGACGCGAAACTGGCCTGGCTCTTGCTCCAGAGTGACTCGTGACAGAGCAGGGCGCTTCCCGCCTGAGTAGGTGAAAGTAAAGTTGCAGACCTCGACGGCGGCCGCATTCTCAATAGCTTCTACAGTTGCGCTGGTTGGTTCTTCGCTGCGAGTTTGTATCGCGGGCCGCCATGCAACCAGCCAGCTTGCGGCCAGGATGGCGGCGGATAGCAAGGTAGCCGCGGGTCGCACGGCCTCCACGCCGGCCCATTCCGGCAAAAGTTCGGGCCGCGCCCAGAGCAATGCTGCCCAACCGGCTCCACCCACAGACAAAACCGCCGCCAGGTTCCCGGTCGCCCATCCCCACCGGCTTTCTGCCAGTTCCTCGTCCGCCATAATTTGCCCGCAAAGCAGCCGCCAGCGCTTAGCTCGGGGGTACAGCAGCGGTAGCAGAATTATTCCAAGCACAAACCCGGCCAGGGTGTTGTTCAGCGTGATTACCGTGGCGAGGATTTTGAAGGGCACGAGGCCCAGCAAGTCCACGCCCCAGGCAATTACGACTCCGCAGGCCGCCGAGGCCACGATACACACTGCCAGGAAAACAGGGACCTGGCTGGCAGCGCCCGTCGGCTCTTTCCCGCGCGTCCATGTGCGCCAGAGCCGATAGGGGAGATAGCCCAGGATGAGGTTGCCGATGAAGCCGAAGAAACTCCCGGGGCCGAGGGTGCCAAAGAAATCGCCGACGAGGTTTCCTATCGCCGCGCCCCAGGCGGCTGCTGGGCCGAAAAGCAGGCTTGCCACGATGGGCACCACGTTGGCTGGCCGAAGTTCCGTGATGCCAGGGATTATGGGGATGGGCTTGAAGGGCACCAGAAGAGCCGCGTACAGCGCCGCCGTCAGCGCCACGAGCACAATCATCTTTGTGTGCCGCCATACGTTTATCGCGTCGCTCATCGCGGCCCCTCGCGACCTTCCTCTTACTTCCCAGCCAGGCTTGTTTGCCTTCTGGGCTTTCCCCGGCGCTTTGTGCTTCCCTTCAGCACGACATCTCCGTGCTTGTTTAAGGGGCGGTGGTGGTGGAACCGGCATCAACAAGTTTGGGAAGAGGGTTTGGGGGACAACTCTTTTCAAACGAGACCGTTGCAGAACACTCATTTTCGGGCGGAGGGGCGCAGGAGGTATTACCCTTGCGGGCGCAAGGTTGTACTCGCTAGTAATGTCAGGAAGCGCCAAAACGGGTTGCGCAATAGTCACCAAAGGGTTTCCCCCAGGAGCCTTTCCCTGAGCAGGTCGTCTTGTACAGGAATCCAGGTGGCTTAGGGGAACTATCGTCCCAGGTAGGACTGAATGGTCTTTGGGGGCGGCGATTATGGGCCTTCCGTCGAAGATGCCGCACATCGGCGACGCAGGCTCATTATGATGGACGAGGTTAATCTCGCATCGGGGGGAGAAAGATGTCGAAGGTGTGGATTCCCGAGACGGAATTTGCCGCGCGGGTGCGGCGCGTGCAAGAAGAGGTACGGGCGCGAGGCTTGGATGCATTGCTGGTACATGCTGACGAGGCTGACCTGGCCAACGTACGCTACCTTTCCAACTACTGGCCGATTTTCGAGACAGCGGGGGTACTGGTGCCGGCTCAGGGCGAGGCAATCCAGATTATCGGCCCCGAGTCTGAGACCTTTGCCCGCGACAGAAGCCACCTTAAGAAAGTCCGCAAAATCCTGGAGTATCGCGAGTCCGCCGAGCCGGAATACCCGGAGCTCCAGCTCGACACCTTTGCTTCTATCTTCGCCGAACTTGGCATAAAGCCCAAGCGCATCGGCGTCGCGGGCATGTCCATACTGCCCGTGACCATTTACGAGGCTTTGCGCCGCGATTGCCCGGACGCCGAAATCGTGCGGGCCGACGACATTCTTACAAACATGCGGGTCATCAAGAGCGAGGCTGAGCTCGCTTGCATGCGCGAGGCCTTTCGTATCTCCGAGATTGCGCTGGATGCAGTCCTGGCCGAAATCCGGCCCGGCATGACGGAGCTTCAGGTAGTGGGCATCGCTCAGCGGGCCATGTATGAAAACGGGGCCGAGTATGAGGGCCATCCGACTTACGTGCTTTCAGGCATCAATTCCACTCACGCCATCGGCCGGCCCAGCCATCGCGTCCTGCAAAAGGGCGACTACGTGCAGCTAAACATTGGTGCCCGTGTGTGTGGCTATTCGTCTTCCGTTGGGCGGCCAATCTGCCTGGGCAAGATGACGCCGGAAATGCGCCGCCTGACAGAAGTTGGCCTGGAAGCCCACTATAAGACCCAGGAGTGGATGCAGGCAGGCGTCGTCGCCAAAACCGTCGTCGAGAAGTTCTACAAGTTCGTGCAGGATGCCGGCTGCGGCGACAATTTGCTCTATGGTCCCTGCCATGGCATCGGCCTCATGGAAGTCGAGCGCCCGTGGATGGAGAGCACGTCGGAATATCCGCTTCAGGAGAACATGACCTTCCAGGTAGATACTTTCCTGTACACGGCCGACTTTGGTCTCCGGTGGGAAAATGGCGTAAGGGTGACGGCTGAGGGTGTGGAGCGCCTTTCCGACGCGCGGATGGAAATCAT
>JANZZA010000457.1 GCA_026419655.1 Armatimonadota bacterium
TGGAAGCGGTAAAGGACTTTTGCAACAGTCGCACAAAGGGGTGCTGCCCGGTGCGCCTGGGCGCGGCGTTCTTCCAGGTCACGAAGACATGCGGCAAGACGTCAGCCCCAGGGGCGCCAGAGCACGACGGTCAGTAGTCCAGCTTTCAGGGGGTGGCCATGAGAAACTCAGCGCTGGTGGGGCTTTGGGCAGTCTGGCTCTCGCTGGGGAGCACGGCGGCGACTTGGCCGCAGGAGCAAGCCCAGCCGCCCATACACTGGGATTTCGAGGATGGCACGCTTCAGGGCTGGCAGGTAGTCTCGGGCAATCTCGGCCCCCAGCCCACTGCCTCGTCCAACGACCGCTGGGGCGGCAACTTTGGCAAGCAGGGACGCTATTTCATTGGCACGTACGAGCTTCCCGGCCCCGACGGCACCGGCTCCGATCAACCGACAGGGGAGCTGCGCTCGCCCGTCTTCACGCTCAACTACGACCACCTGTCCTTTTTAATCGGCGGGGGCGCCCATGGAGACGCCACCTTTATGGCCCTCGTGGACGCTGAAACGGGCCATGAGCTCCTCCGTGCCACTGGACGCAACACTGAGACAATGCGCCGCGAAGTCTGGGATGTCTCGGCTTTCAAGGGCCGGCGCGTTTATCTGCGCATCGTTGACGCCCACACCGGCGGCTGGGGGCATGTGAATGTGGACGATATTCGCGAGATAACGCCCGAGGAATGGCAGGCCCTCGAGCGTGAGCGGCGCAGGCGCGAGGCTGAGGCTCGCCGCCGCCTGGCCGCCTGGCAGAAAGACCTTCTCACCGGCGATGCCTGGCGCATCCCTTACAAAGCCCTGCACACCGCCCGTATCGCCATGCCCCTGGGAGGCATCGGCACAGGCTGCATCTACATCACCGGCACCGGCGACCTCACCGGCTGGCAGATAGCCAATCGCGTCAACCTCGCCGCTGAGCTTCCGCACAGCTTCCTGGCGGTTTGGGTAAAGCTCCAGGGGCGTCCAGCCGCGTCGCGGGTTCTCCAGGTCAGGGGAATCGAGGCCTGGCCGGGCGTTGAGGCCTGCGAATTCGGCGGCATCTACCCGGTGGCCGAGCTGACCTTCCGCGACGCTGCCCTGCCGCTGGAAGTCCGCCTGCGCGCGTGGTCGCCAATCAAATTCCTCGACGCGAGAGCTTCCTCGGTGCCGGCGGTGGTGCTCAAAGTTTCGCTGCGGGCCACAAAATGCCCGGCCAAGGTTGGGCTGCTGGCTTCCCTAACCAATGCGGTGGGCTGGGACGGCGTCAGCGAAGTGGCGGGCGTGAGAAACCCGGGCTTTGGCGGGAATGTATGTCGGGCCGGGCCGATGCACCACGGCGACGCCCGGGCCGTGTGGATGGCCAGAGAGAATCAGGCGCCGGACGACCCAACCTTCGGCACGATGGTACTTGCCGCCATGCCGGGCCAGCAGGCGGCGGTTAGTGCTGTGTCCGGCTGGCAGGACCTGGCGTCTCTCCGCAAGGACTTTGATGAGGACGGCGCCCTTCAAGGCCTGGCGACCTTTGGCCCAACGCCCGCTGGAGAAAGCGCAAATGGCGCCGTGTCCGTGTCGTCCTTACGCTACCTGCGGGCCAGCGACACCTTTGAGGCTACCTTCGTCGTCGCCTGGCATTTTCCAAACCGCCTTCGCGCATGGGACTGGGGGCCGCAGGAGGCACGCCTGCGGAATGTCTACGCAAACTACTTCGCCGACGCCGACTCAGTCGCCCGATACGTGCTGGAGAACGAGCAGGCACTGTACGAAGAGGCTACCAAGTGGCCTTCGCTGCTGGGCCGCTGCTCTGCGCCGCCGTGGCTCATGGAAGCCCTCAGCGTCAACATGGCTTCCATTCGCACGCCCCTCGTCATGCATGTTGAGGACCCGCTCAAGCCCGGCGGAGTAGTCGGCGGCTTTGAAGGCCTGGGCGACAAGGCCGGTTGCTGCCCGCTAAATTGCACTCACGTCTACAACTACGCTCAGACGATGGCCTACCTGTGGCCAGAGCTGGAGCGCGTCGTGCGCGAGATTGACCTTGGCCCCCAGATGACCGACGACGGCGGCGTGCGCCACAGGCTCCAGATACCCCTCTCCCTGCCCCGCGAGCATGGCCCCTTCGCCGACGGCCACCTCTCCACTATCCTCAAGGCCTATCGCGAAGTTCGCAACAGCGCCGACCTGGAATGGCTCAAAGCTCACTGGCCGGCTATCCGCAAGGCCATGGACTTTGCTCTCAACGTCTACGACCCCGACGGCAACGGCGTAATGGAGGGCGAGCAGTGGAATACCTACGACTGTGCCGTGTATGGCCCGAATACCTTTATTGGCTCCCTTTACCTTGCAGCGCTGCGGGCGGCTGAGGAGATGGCCCGGCTCATGGAGGATACCGAGGCCGCGGCCCGCTTCCGCTCCCGCTTCGAGGTCGGCCGCGAAAACCTTGACCGCATCTGCTGGCGCGAAGACCTCGGTTATTACGTGCAGGTCTATGACGCCGAGAAATACAAGGCCACTCAGTACGGCACCGGATGTCTCTCCGACCAGCTCATCGGCCAGTGGTGGGCGCATACCCTCGACCTGGGCTATATCCTACCGCCGCGTCACGTCCGTCAAGCTCTGCGGAGCATCTACAAGTACAATTTCAAGACAGACTGGTTGCTGGAGCCTTACCATCACACCGACCAGGGACGGGACAAGGGACTGCTAAACTGCACCTGGCCCTTTGGCGGGCGGCCCGTCCAGCCAATCTTTTACTGCGACGGCGCCTGGACGGGCGTGGAGTACCAGGTCGCGGCCCACATGATTTACGAGGGCATGGTGAAAGAAGGGTTAACAATAGCGCGGGGAGCGCGCGAGCGCTATGACGGCGCGCGACGCAATCCCTACGACGAATACGAGTGCGGCCACCACTATGCGCGGCCAATGTCTTCCTGGTCGGTGCTGCTGGCGCTGAGCGGACTGAGCGTAGATGGGCCGCAGGGCGAGCTTTACGTGCGCAGTCTCCCCTCCGGCCTGAAACCGGCCACCTATCCGCTGGTCACGCCCTGGGGCTGGGGCACGGCCACACTTCATAGCAGTCCCAGCGGCGCCGTTAGTATCCGCCTCCAGCCCATGTCTGGGACCATGCGGTTCCTGAAAATCCGCGTGCGCCTGCCTAAAGCACCTCCGGCGGGCGCCAGGCTTTCGGCCGCAGCAAGCCTGAAGGGAGTTGGGCAGGTTCCCTGCGCTGTGACTCGCACGCCGAACGGCGAGGTCTGTGTCACTTTCGCCAAGCCTCTGCTCATCCCACAAGGTGGCTTGGCTGACCTCACTGTGGGCCGCAAATGATGTTCATTGCTGCGGCCAGCCCTATGGCCACTGGGCTTGCGCAGGCAAGGCCGGCTAAAATCGCAGCGGCGCCGCCCCCGTCAGTGTGCTCAGTCAGTGCGCACGTGGCTGCTCCTCAGGGATGCGGCGATGGTACCTTTGCCACGCTGGGCTGCAGCTTGCCTGCTCTATGTTCTGATGCCCTCGCGACCATAAAGGCGCGCCCGGGTGTGTCCCACGACTTTGTAAGAGTTAGTTAAAGAGGCGTAAAAGTATGCAGCTAACGAGAAGGCGAGCACATGGGATGGCCGATCTTGTTTCGGAAAACGCGAACATCGGTCGTGAGGTGTTTCGGATGGCAGAGACAGCGGGAGTCGCTTATGACGCCTCGATAGTGACACAGGCTGAGTCTCCCCTGGACGCGCTGGGGATGCTCTGTGAGGCCGGCATGGAGCACGGCCTGGATGCGTGGCTTTTCGCATGTGACCGCGATATCTGGCACGGTTATCTGTATTCTTACCTGCCGGTACGTGGAGCGGTGATACAGCAACACATGGCCGGGCTCGCCGAG
>JANZZA010000616.1 GCA_026419655.1 Armatimonadota bacterium
TACCTGTAAACTTCCAGTTCGCCGACGTGCAGGCCGACGTTGGCGCTGTTGTAAAGCATCAAAACGCGCACGTACCGCGCTGGCAAAGGTTCAAAAGCAAAGGTGTTCCCCTCCGCCGTGGCAAGTTCGTTGTCGAGTTTCTCGCCTATCTTGCGCCACGTCCGCCCATCAGTTGAGACCTCGACCCGGTAATGGTAGTAGCGGCGGTCGGCATGGTAGTTGATGACGCGCACGCGGCTGATTGTTTCGGTGCGCCCCAAATCCACGGCCACCCACTGGGCTGGCGGCCGGTCGGCTCCCCAGATAGTCTCCGGATTGAGGTCGTTTACGTACTCTGGCCGGTAGCCCAGTCCATGCATCTGCTCGCCACGGTTGGTGTAGTCTGACCACAGCACCGGCCGTAAGGCCGCCAGGTTCTCGCGCTGCTGGGGCGTCATGCTGACCTTCTGCGCCCGGAGGTATTCGCGCAGGGCCGCTTCGCGCTGCCTCTGCAGGGCCTCAAGCTCCTGCCGCCGCGCTTCGCGCCTGGCCCGGCCGGCCCGCGCCAGCTTTTCGTAGTCTTCTGGGCCGCCGATTTTTGCCTCTGCAGGAATATAATACTCCCGGTAAATCCTGTCCTCTTCCGGCGTAAGGAAATACTTTCTACCGCCGAGCACCTGTGCGCCCGGCCAGTAGGGAATCCGCACGTTGGCTTCCAGGCACCAGTCCACCATGGCCTCGTCAATCCGGCAGCCGTCATAGCAGAGCGTCCCGATGGCGTTGCTGATGTTGTGGCCGGATACCTCGTAGCGCAGATAAATCGGGTCTACACGGCGGCGGTCGAAGCTCTCCCCGCGCAGCATATAGTCGGCGTAGGTGTCCACGAAGGGCGGATAAACACCCCAGTCGCTGGGCGTGAGAGGAAAGAAGGTGTTGTGGTAATAAAGCAATCGCGGGCCGAGAATCTGGCGCATCCGCCGCGCGCAGTCCCAGGCCTTCAGTAAATCCATGAAAAGCCCGTCCCAGTAGATGCCGTCCAGGTCGTAAGTTTCAATCATCCAGGTGGCGTGGTCGAGGAAGAGGTCTACAGCATTGTCGCGCAGGCGCCCGCCATAGTCGCCCGGCTCATAAGCCGGCGCGAAATAAATCGGCGAGGCATAAATCAGGCGCCGGTAGCCAAGCTTCCGCGCCAGGGCCAGAACTTCACGCAGGCGCTTTTCGTCACGGGCCTGGGGCCGGGCCGTCTGGTAGCCATTCCAGGTCTCCAGGTGAAGCACAAGAACATTGCAGAATTCCCGCCACCTGGCCAGTTCTTCGTTTGTGGGCAGGGGATTATCGGAGAAGCCGGGGTCAGGCCCGATTAGGCTTGGGAAAAAGTGCACGATGCGGTCCGCGCGGTCGCGCTTCCAGTCGTATTCACGCGGCGGGCAGACGCAAAGCAGGAAGTCTCCCGGCGCGGAAAGCCCATAACTCATTCTAAAGGCCTTTCGTGACTGCTCGACGCGAGGATGGACAGGGATTTCCTCGAGAACGAAAATCCCCAGCCCGCCGCGGTCGTCCAGGGCCAGGGCTGCTCCCTGGCCGTGACGCAAATACTCCGGGCTAAAGGCGCCCTCTATG
>JANZZA010000329.1 GCA_026419655.1 Armatimonadota bacterium
CATCCTGGCAGTTCAAGCGTCCGCATATCCCGACTCCGCCGCCTGCTAAGATAACGCCCGCCCGCCGGGCTGTGGTTCCTTCTCAAGCGTCCTGTTCGGCTCCGTTGCCCCCAAGGAGCGTTATCCCGCGGCCCGCGCCCGAAAATCCCGTCCCCTTAACAGTCTAAAAAGTTTGGGAGGGGGGCCTGGGGGGGCAACCCTTTTCAAAGGGTTCCCCCCAAACACAAGAAGGGGGCCCCCTTTGGGCAAAAAGTGGGGTTCCCCCCTGCGCCCCCTCCCCGTAAATGCTCGTGCTCCCTGGCGGAGATGCGCACTCACCGACACCTGCGCAGAAGCGGACAGCAGCCGCCGACTGTGCTGGCTGCGCTCCTTGGCGGGCCGGATTTTTAGGGCGCGGCTGGACAAACGCACAGCGGTGCTGATGGGCCGTGGGGCAGCTATCCGCCGACGACGCTACCCTGCAGCCCGCGCCGGAAAATCCGGCCCGCCACAGTATAAAAAGTTTGGGAAGGGGGTCTGGGGGGCAACCCTTTTCAAAGGGTTCCCCCCAGTAAACCATCCGCGTGATAGTCCCTACTTCGCCTGCCCCGTGAGCGCCAGGAAGCACACACGGAAGTACTGCAGCACCCTTTCCGGGTCCGAGCTATGGGCTATTTCTGCCAGACAATACCGATCGTAGCCAATGCCCGCAAGCCGCTCGAAAAGTTCCCTGTAGGGGTAGGGTTCGTGGAAGTCATGCAGGTGGACAGAAAGGATTCGCTCTTTGAGCAGTTCAAACCCAGGTGCCAGTTGCCCTTCAATCAGGTCGGTGGGATAGTTACAGTTCCAGCAGGCCCCTACGGCGGGGCTGTCCACATAGCTGAGGATCCCGGCAATGCAACGCGGGTCTGCTGACCGGTCCCCGTGAACCTCCAACCACAACTCCACTCCTCGTTCCTCTGCCGCCCTCCCCAGGTGCGCCAGCGCCTCGCCTATCTGCTGGATGGTCTTCTCTGCCGGCACCTCATCGGGCAGGGCATTGGGGCGCACCTTCACTCCCACTGCCCCGAGGTCCCGGGCCAGGTCCAGCCAAGCCAGTGTCTCCTCGATATTCCGCTGCAGTTCCGTCGGGTCGGGCGAGTGATATTCGCAGGTCGTCCCCAGGCCCCAGAGCTTGACTGGCGACCTGCCAAACCGCTCCCTCACTGCCGCCCGCTGGTCGGCATCCAGCGCCAGCTCCACCCCATGCCCATGGGTCGTCCGAAGCTCCACCGCCTCATACCCCAGCGCCTCGCAGCGCCCAAGCAGCGTCTCCAGGTCCCAGTCCCGCGCGATGTCGTAAGTTACCAGGCCAAGCTTCATGGTGCCTCCCTCCTTCGCTGAACTACGTGCAAGGTCCCCGACAGGCCAGAGCAGTCCTCGCCCCAGGTCTCATAGCTCGCCTCGCCCTCCCCACGCACTCGCCTCGCCTTCTCGCACGGGCCCGTCTCCTCTTCTGTCCGGCCCACCATCTGCCCCCGACGAGAGCCAAAACACCTGCATCACTTACCCGCGTGGAGATGAACCTCCTCCAAAAGGTTCTCCGCCCAGACCACCTTGATAAACCTTTTCTTCTTGTTTCCGAGCCTGGCACCTTCGCGGGCCTGTGATCAGCGCTGCGCCCACAGAGAGCGGCAGCCGTGCCAGTTTTGCTTGCCTGACGAGCCTTCTTTCACCCGCCCCTGTGCGCAATCGAAATCCAGAGGTGCTTCTTGCGAAAGCCGGTATAGACACCTCTGAGTACAGAAAGGGTACAGAGCCGGGCGTTCGACCTTTCACTTGCGCAGACTTCTCGCAGTTGCTGACGCGGCTTTTGCAGCGGCCATCCGACTTGGGGCTGAGGAAACCAAACGCGCCCTCTCTACCGGCGCCGGGAACTTTTTGGTGTAGAACACCGTTATATATCACAGAGGACGGGGTATACTAAAGCTGGGACCTTTGAAATCCGAGAAAGTATAGCGATCATACGGTGCGGATGCCGGAAGCCTCCCTCCCGCCTCCCCAACGGCGTCCGCTTCGGATAGGAGCCGCCAGCGCCCGGGCGGCTCCTATCATTTTACCACCTCCCACACGGCAGCAGGCAACCCCGACGGTGGTTGGGTTGCGAGCATTCGGTTATCTCAAGATTTCGTTTCAGCCATCAAAGAGTCAGGCCCGAAGAATCACCTCGGAGACTGTTGCGAAACGTGGTATCGGCCTGCGCAGACCGAGGAAACTGCAAAACGCTGTACCACTGACCTTCCACCTGCGATTTCCTCTGGCGCCTGGGAAAGCGACCTTTGCAAAAGTCTCTCGAAAACCCATTACTCCCCAGTGGTTGTTGGGTAATACGCCCCAGGAGCCACAGGGCGCAAGTGCAACACAAAAGTCACGTGCGCAGCCCTGTATAATGTCCCGCCACAAGCTGGACAGCGACCTGGCATTGCAATAAGACCCTAAAGCAGCACGACCCTGTCGCTTTTCAGGTGCCTCGTGACGCCTCTGGTGTCCACCACAAGGCCAGCCCTCTCCACCAGCCATTGCCAGTCGTACTCCGGATGTGCCGTGAGGATCACCACACAGTCTGCCGCCAGCACCCTTTCCTCGGTCAGCTCCACCGACCGGTATTCCACTCCGCCCTGCCGCAAAACGGACACCCGTGGGTCGTTATATTCCACCTCAGCGCCCACCCGCACCAGAAGCTCCATCACTCGCAGCGCTGGCGACTCTCGCCAGTCGCCCACGCCGGCCTTATAGGCCATCCCCAGCAACAGCACTCGCGCGCCACGCAAGGCTTTCCCACGCTCGTTCAGCGCCTCAACCACAATCTTCACAACGTGCTCAGGCATGTAGCGATTGATCGCGTCCGCGGCATGGAACAGGCGAGCTTCGTGATAATACTGCCGGGCCTTCCACGCCAGATACACGGGGTCAACAGGTATGCAATGGCCGCCCACCCCTGGCCCAGGGTCGAACCGCATGAACCCAAAGGGCTTCGTTGATGCTGCGTCCAGCACCTCCCACACACTTATCCCCATCCGCCGGCACAGAAGGGCCATCTCATTGACCAGCCCGATATTGACTGCCCGGAAGGTATTCTCCACGAGCTTCGCCATTTCGGCCACCATCGGGCTGGAGACCGGCACCACCTGCGCCACCACCATCCCGTATAGCGCACAGGCCCGCCGCGTGCACTCCGGCGTCAGCCCGCCCACCAGCTTGGGTATGTCCGCAAACCCAAACCTCTCATTGCCGGGGTCAATGCGCTCGGGCGAATAAGCCAGATTAAAATCCACGCCAGCGCGCAGACCACTGGCCTCTTCCAGCGCGGGCTGCACCAGTTCCACCGTCGCGCCCGGAAAAACTGTACTCTCAAGCGCAACCAAGGTCCCGCGCCGCATTATCCTACCCAGCCTCTCTGAGGTACCCACCACATAGGACATGTCCGGGTCGCCGGTCCCCGTCAGGGGCGTGGGTACTGCGACGATGATGGCTTCGCAATCCGCCAGGTCGCCATAATCGTTAGTGATACGGAGCTTCCCCAAGCACGCTTGCAGCCGCTCGTCGGACACATCGTCCACGTAAGAACGCCCAGCCCGCAAGAGCTTTATCCTCGCCTCGCTCGCCTCCATCCCAACCACATCCGCGCCCTTGTCGGCAAAAGCCAGCGCCACAGGCAGTCCAACGTAGCCCAGTCCAACCACGCCTACCGTGCTGAAAACTTCGCTTGTTCCTCCCAACTGCTGCATCCCTCCTCGACCCGCTAGCACTACGAAACCCTCCCCGCTGCTGTCCGCCCGTGAGGCTGGCTCGCTGCGACGGATAGAAGCTACGCCCTGGCTTCCGGGTCATCCCTGGGCGTTAGGAGCCTTCGCATACTTCCGTGGCCACAATGGAAACGCCCTGGGGTCATCCCTGCCCGTTAGGCGCCTTCCCATCCGCCGCCGTCAGCCCGGTCACACCCCGGCGTGGCACGATTGTACGCACTCAGCCCCGGGCAGTCCAACTCTTTCTATCCTCCCGCGGCAAAGTGCAAACATGATAAGCCTGCATCCCAGGGCAGGTGAGAAACTCCTTCTTGCCCCAAAAGGTCTCCCCACCACGAGGATTCGCTGGCAAACATGACTTATCAAGTACTTTCCTCAGATGACTTTTGAAAAACCCCAGCGCAGTCAAGTTCTCGCTTGCAATTTGTATGACCTCGGCCAGCCGGCACTGGACTCGTCGTAGCTCGCGCCGCTGGCTAATGTGCCCTTTTTCAACAGTCCCCTAAGGTTCCCATCACCTCGGCACGCCATTTGCATGTGGCAACAGGACGCTACCGTTATGAGGAGTCAGCCATGACAGCGTGCGACGTGGTCGGGTTAATATCGGCGGCAGCTCTATGGGTCGTCCTGACGGCCTACCACAAGGAGGTCTGGCAACTGCCCCGGGTTGGCCCATGGCTTTTC
>JANZZA010000621.1 GCA_026419655.1 Armatimonadota bacterium
AGATGTGTATAAGAGACAGAGGCTGGCGTCGTAGAAGGACGAGTTTTGGATTCCACCGGCGCCCAGGCTATGGCCAAGTTGCCCGGCAAGCTGGAAATCCAGAGCATGGTCGTTGGCGCCCTTGCAGGGCCGCTGAACAGTCTTGTCGGCGTACTCAACGGCGCCCTGTCGGACCTGGTCTTCACACTCCAGGCCGTGGCCGACAAGCGCAAGGAAGAAGGGAACTAGAGGCAAGAAAGCCCCCGGGCCGACAGACCGAGGGCACCAGCACAAAACAAAGCCCAAGCATAACGCGAGGAGGACGACATCAAGATGTCCGTGGATGAAATCATTGAGGCGATAAACAAGCTGAGCGTGCTGGAGCTTGTCGAACTGAAGGATAAGCTCCAGGAGCAGTGGGGGGTAACGGCGGCAGCGCCAGTAGCCGTGGCAGCCATACCGGGCGCTGGTGCCGCAGCGCCCGCCGAGGAAGAAAAGACAGAGTTTGACGTGGTGCTTGCGGACGTTGGCGAGAACAAAATCCACGTCATCAAGGCCGTGCGGGAGGTCACTAACCTGGGCCTCAAGGAAGCCAAGGATCTCGTCGAGACGGCGGGCGCCGTCGTCGCCGAGCAAGTCTCGAAGGAGGAAGCCAACCGCATCAAGGAGAAACTCGAAGCCGCTGGCGCAAAGGTGGAACTGCGATAGCACGCGCCCGCGGGTGAGCTTTGGCATGGCTTCCTTTGAAGAGCAGGAATTGCTGGACAGGCTATCCGACCTGCAGGAACTGCCGACGGTGGAATGGGTCTCGGCGACTCTGTACGAGATAGGCGTAAACGAACTGCTGGAGACCAATGGCGCCCGGGACCGCATCGGACGGGTATTCTGCCAGCTCCTTGACGCCGAGCTGGAGTACCATGGTCAACTTGCCAGCTTGCTGGAGCGGGACGAATTCAGGCCCCGTCTGCTGGCCGACCTCAACCGTAGTCGGGTGGCACAGTTGAAGCGAGACCTGAAACGCCTGGCGGCCACCAGCCCCAGGTCGCTTTCCCTGCTGGGCGTGCGAGAAATAGCGCTCGCCCAATGCCATTGGAGCCTGGGCCACACGAAAAGAGCTGTGGAGCACCTGGAAGCTGCAGCCGCGAGTGGTGTCGCGTCGCCTCTCTTATGGTTGGCCCTGGGCTACGCGCGCTACGAACAGGCCGTCCAGCACTTTGTACTCCCGCGTAAGCCCAGCCCGACCGCGTGGACACGTTTTCAGCAGGCCTGCCTAAACGCAGTCAGGTGCTTCCAAGCCGGCCTTGGCGGAGAACTGGACCCACAACTGTACTGGTGGATGGGAACCGTTCTCGCCGCCGCTGGCTTCGAAAAAGACGCGCTGGAAGCCTTCGAGAAGGCGCACACGGCAGAAGAAGAATGGATTAGAAACCACGGTGACGACTATTCGCTCGATGCCGATACGCCATATGCTGACCTGCTCGACGACCTGCCCAGAATCACTGTTCTCGACGAGGACCTCCTGTTTGAAGACCCATACGAATCGCTAGACCTTGAATGGCCTGACGGCGACGACGACGAACTGAGTCAGTAACCCCCAGCGAGGCAAGCCAAGAATAGCGACGGCCCCGTCTACCCCGGCGGGGCCGTCGGTCTTTTTCACTCCGCCCCGGTCAGTGGGCCGCAATGAAATCGCGCACCCAACGCGCCTCTGTCTCGTGAGCATCAATCAAGAAACCTCCAAGGATGGAGTAACCTGCGATGAGACCGTCGGCCACATACCGGGCAACCTTTTCCCATTGAAATCTCAGTCGGTCCATGGGCACTGCCGTACCCAGCGTGAAGTCGTGCAAATAGCAACCCAGGACGATTGGCTGGTTTGGGAAGATGGCCCGGGCACGAGCGACGTAACGGTCGAGGTGAACAAGGTCCTCTGACTTCCACACCCAGAGGTTGACAACGTCGAGGATACTCTCGAAGCCGCGCCAGTCTTCGGGGTCAAGCTCATGGGCGTATACGACACCCCAGTGCTGAAGCGCTGGGTTGTGGCGCTTGAGGGCAACTCCGACGCCGGCATACTGCTCGGGCGTCAGACCCTCTGCCCTGACCTTCCCCAGGAGGTCGTCGTCGAAACCGCCTGTAAGATTCGGAAACTCCAACGACAAACGACTGAGGTTGTCTGCTTCGCGCAGCTTTCTCGCGAGCGTGCCGTGGTGCTCCAGCCGCAGACTGAACCGCCCGTCGTCTACATCGCGCACCCACTTAAAATCCCACTTGGAGATGTCGCAGATAACCTCATCAAAGACAGCCAGCTTCTCGAGGGCCAGTCGCGTGTTCGGATGAAACATGGCACAAACCCGCGTCAGGCCAAACCAGCGAGCCCCCTCGCCAAGACCGAAAATGGACGTCCCACACGGATAATCGAGGGCCTGCCCATCCCACGCCCACCCAACATCCCTGAGCCTTGTGTATGACATTGTGCCCGTCTCCTCTCTCCCCTACTCTCACGCCGCGGGGATATACCGATACCCCCGGGGCGCACCGCTTTCCCGTGCCTCCCGCCCCACGGAGGCTTACTCCGCCAGCCTGACCTCGGCCAGGCGGTCAACCTCATGGACCGTGGTATAAGGAACGAGGGCACTTATGCCAAGGCCTCCTGTGCCGGAAATCGCGCCCGAAGCAACGCGGATAATGTTCATGTAAAGCTTGCCGCCGGTCGTGACGCCACCAGCAATGACCTCCGCCAGGGGAATGGCAAGCCTGGATACCCAGCGGTCGGCGGCCAACGTGTCCGACACTACCCGCACTGGCGCTGGCTCGATGGGCACATTCGTGCGCCAGTTAACCTCGCCGTGGGAGAGAGCTACGGCCAACCCCGTCGGACCGACCGCAAACTGCCTGTAAGGCAAGTCGCGCTGTGCAGCCGTAAAAATCTCCCAGTCGTCGCAGGGAAAAACTGTGGAAGACGCTGTGAGCTTGCTGGTGTCGCACGGGTCTGTAAGCTCGAGGTACAAATAGGTGCCATCGTGGCAGATGCGGCCTGCTAGGCGGCGGGGGGCGGGGTCGGCCGTCCCTCGCTCATACCAGGTATCGCCAAGTGGGGCGGCCACCGACCAGTCCACCGCAGAAGGATCGCCGCCGGCGTTAGCCACGCGAGGCGCCGTAAAACTGGGGATGGCAGCCTGCCTGCGCGATAGATACTTCTCCCGCCCTGCCACCATATAGGCCCAGGTGCCCAGTTCGAACAGGTGGATGCGCGCTTTCTCTTGTTCCGTTTGGGCAGCCGCCTTAGCTTCGTCGAGCAGCCTTGCAAACCGCGCCATCCGCTGCTCGGTGCCCAGGTAACCCCAGGCTATCTCTTCACCGCTGGCCGCGACCTTGGGATAGTTGGCCGGGTCACAATAGGTGCGCTCCATCTCTTCATAAAGCCGACGCATGGCAGGCCCAGCCGCTCCATAAAGAGCATTGAAGTAATCGGCCAGGAGTTCGTCCACGTTTTTGGTCGGGTCGTCCATAAGCTTGAAAGTCACGTAGGCCTCCACTTCCTGGCCGTAGCCACAGTGGAACATGCCGCGGTACCCGTAGCGCCGGAAAAGGTCAAATTGCTGGCCAATCACGTGGGCGAAGAATCCTGGAAAGCAGTGATACTTGCCGTTGTTGGCGAATTCGACGGGGAAGGTATAGTACAGCCACAGGTAGAGTCGGCGACCGCTCTGGCGGGCTTCATCGGCCCAGGCCTTCAGCAGCCGTAGCTCATGTTCATACGCTTCGCGCCCGCCAGGCGAGCGATTGCATGCAAAGCAAAACTGTACGTCCACGCGAGGGTCGAGCTTCAGGCGAGTGGGTGGGGCAGCGTGCGTCATGTAGGCCAGGGTAACGAGACCCTTGTCGGGATGAGTGCGCGCCAGCTCGCGCTGGACTTCGTTGACGAAATTGAAAAAGTAATCGCTGTGCAGGCCGTTGGAGAAGAATCGCACGTCGTTTCCCGTTGGCTCCTGCAGCCACTTCTGGCACTCCGGACACTTGCAGAAACTGGCATTGTCCATTGGCTCGACGGGAAACGGATTGGGCAGAGTGGGCCGCCAGAAGATACCCAGGTCAGCGCCGGTCTTGCGCCCGTCATAGTAGTCACGGGCATCCTGGGCTAGCTGCTCGATCAGGGCGCGGCTGGTGTAGCACATCTGCGGCGGCGTGCCCTCGTAGCCCTGCGCAAACATCTCGGGCCGCCGCTCGACGAAAAGCGACGAGCTCTCGTTCCAAAAGCGGTCGTAATAGCCGTACAGGGAATGGTTGCAGCGGACGGGTGTGCCGCCGTTTTTCATGCGCAGGAGGAAGAGCATTGAATGGGCACGTTTGGCCTGGGCATATCGCCACGGCTCCGGGTAAGTTTGGCGCAGCTTAGGATAGGCTGCCGCTTCCCAGGCCTTGTAGCCGTCAGTGGACTCTTGCCACAGGGCCGTGTAGGCGTCATAGCGCTCAGGGTTGTCGCCCCAGGCGCCGATGGCGTCGCGGAACTCAAAGTGTGGGCGACGGCGCAAATCCTGGCCCCGGACGACGAGGGTCTCAGTTTTGGGCAAGACCATGCCATATTCGTTTGGCTGGAACCAGTGCACGCCGCAAAATCGCTCAAGGAAATCGTAAGTGGCGTGAAGGCTGCCACGTTCTTCCCAGAAGCCCGGCCAATTAGCACAGGCGGTAAGGTCGGCCATGTTGTAGATGACCTCTCCACGGTCATCGGCGTCGCGCCCAACCAGAATAATCTCGCCCGGGCGGAAAACCACGGCGTATTCCTGCGGCGCGAACTGCTCCTGCGAAAGGCCGAGCTTTCGGGCACGGGCAGTGTCGCCGATGTGGATAGCCACATTTCCCCGCGGCAGAGGCACAAATCCCCGCCTGATGGGAAGCTCAGCACCACTAATTTGCCTCACGTGCCACTGAAGCTCGTAAGCAGCAAATTGCGCGGATTTAGTTGGGTACCTTTCCAAGAAGATGGTCGCAGTCGGCGTGCCCGCTCTTACCAAGGTAAGCTCCACAGACCCTCTCCCTCCTTGCGCCGCGGCGCCAGGTGACGCTGCCCCCACCCTCACCGCCGAGCCAAGGGATACTGCCAGCACCAGAAAAGCACGCATTTCAGAACCTCCCTACCCACAAGCCGGATTCGCCGCGCCCCCAAAAACCCAGCATCGCCAAGGCTATGTTCCGTTCCATCCACCACCTTCCTGCGGCTAAGCATCGCGATGCACGACCCGCGTGCGAGCAACGCGCACGACGGTGAAAGCAGCACGAAAAAAACTTGGCAAGGAGCATCTCTGGGGATAACCCTTCTCAAGGAATTTCACCAGGTGACCACTGCAAAACCGTCATTCCGCGAGTCAGCCGCGCCCGCGCAGTGCAACTGCACGTGTAGACCTGTGTCGCACACGGACTGGCGGCTACGTCGAGACCAGTTACGCTACAGTCACCCCAGAAAAACCGTCCGAGGGACACGCTTGCCTTTCGCCACCTGTTCGGAGCAGAAGGCTCGTAATGCCGAACAGCGCCACAGCAGGCGGGAGTATTCGGTTGTCTAAGGTGACTGTTGCACAACTCACCTTTGTGCACGTTGACTTCCCTAGCGAGTACAACCTTGGGGTCGCAAAGATAACACCCTCTGCCCCCCTCAGCCCCAAAATGGGCACTTTGCAACAGTCTCCTAAGGATTTTACTCCTGGTTTAAGTGAGTAGCGGAAGCAAGGAGGAGGGCGATGGCGCCGTGGGTGGTGCCTGCGCCGCCGCCGGCTCGCGGCAGAGCATCCCGAAACCCTCGCATGGCCCCCTCGGAAGCATTGCTGCTCCTGATGGCATCGTGCCAGGATACTGGAAAATCATAAAAAGTCGGTGCCAGAGGCGGATTTCCCATCAGCGACTGCACTCGGCGTCGGCCCCTCCGCCACCAGCGCTTGCACAGCTCGTTTGCCCCGCGTGCGGCTTCCGCTCGGGTGGGAGCAGGAAAGGTCTCCTGGGCCTCAGCCACAAGCTGCTTCTTAAGCCCTGCGGGCGCATCGTGGAAGGCTGCGCGCGGCTCGTGATTGACGCATGGCTGCCAGCGCCCCTGTCTCCAAACGACTTCTCCCACCCCTGGGAAATCCGTGCCGTCGTCGCTTACTACAAGCAAGAACCGCTCGATTGCGGCTTTCCAGCAGGCCAGGGTGGCGGACACGCTGTGATCATCGCTTATTATTAGTAATGGTCGCTGCAGCCCCACCGGTACAGCCGCCCTTATTACTCCCCTGCCGCCTAGCCTGTGCTTGCACTGCTTTCACCTCGCTGTTACTGCTGCTGCATCTGGCTGCATGGTGCGGAGACATCTCCTTTTCGGTGTTCTACTCCAAGGTGGTGCTCTGCGCCTTCCTCTTTCCTGTCTGAAACAAAATCCTGAGTAAACTGAATACTCCCAACAAAAACAGTACCGTTGACGCACTGACCCGCAATTACCATACTATGCCGCGGTTGAGGAAGACCTTTTCGGCCGAGAGCAGGACCAGGACATATCATGCAAGGACCGGAAGCAAGTCTTGCCGCTGCAGAGGTGTCAGGGGCGCCGTCGTCCCCGCGGATAGCTGAACTACTGGGGCGGCTGCATCGGCCCGTCGGTACAGCAGCCACCACGCCCCGCCCTTACGACTGGCAGGAGCCTGGCGCGGAGGCATGGTGGGCCACCGAAGGCCAGCACTGCTATTTGCGCGTGGCAGCCGTCGAGGCGGCGACGTGGCGGGCTTCCAGGCCCCAGATTGACGACCTGCACCTGCTCCTCGGCGAGCCGCGACCCGCGCGCGTGGTGAGGACCTTCTACACCGTGGGCCTGGAAGTTGACGCCGGGCTGGCTGAGCATTTGTCCGCGCTTGCAGAGTGCTCTCCCGAATATGCTGAATACTTGCGGCGTATCGTAGCAGAGATTGGCCCACACACCTTCCCGGCCCATTTTGCGCAGGAGCTGTCGCGCCGCGGCCTGAAGTCTCATACGGCTCTCTACTGGGGCGCCCAGTACCAGGGGCACATGGTGCTGGACTGGCACCGCCTGATGCGCGAGGGCCTCGGCGGCCTGCACCGTTTCGCCGCTCACTGGGCCGAAAATCATCCCACAGAGCACGGCCGCATTCTTGCCCAGGCCGCCCTGACAAGCCTTGAAGGCCTGCAAGATTACATCCGCGCGTATGCACGAGCCGCAGCACAGGCAGCCGAAAGCGACCAGTTGGGCGAGAGGCGTCGTGGGGAGCTACGCGAGGCTGCGGCCCTTTGTGAGCACATCACCACCGAGCCACCCGCCACCTTCCGCGAGGCCCTGCAACTGTTCTGGTTTGTGTTTATCTATGACGGCGCCGACAATCCGGGCCGTTTCGACCAGCACATGTGGCCCTTCCTGCGCGACGACCTGGCCGCTGGGCGCCTAGCCCGCGCCCAGGCGCGGGAGCTTCTCGAAGACCTCTGGGTGCGGTTCAATGAAGTGCGCGGCTGGAACATGGCGCTGGGCGGCCAGACCTCTGACGGCAGGGACGCGACCAATGAGCTGACCTACCTGTGCCTCGAGGTCACCGAGCGGCTGCGACTGCCGGCTCCCAACGTTTCCGTGCGCGTTTTTTCGGGAAGTCCGGATAAGCTATGGCGTCGCGCCGTGGAAGTGATTGGGCGCGGCACGGGCATGCCAGCCATCTATAACGACGACGTCATCGTCCCGGCTCTCCAGCGCATGGGGATCCGCCTTGAAGACGCCCGCGAATACGCCTTTGGCGGCTGCACCGAGATTCAGATACCCGGCAAGTCCAACCTCGGCGGCGAGGACGGCAACCTTAATCTGGCCAAGTGCCTGGAGCTGGCCCTGAACGATGGGGTTGACATGCTCACGGGCGAGCAGCTCGGCCCGAGAACGGGCGACGCGACCCGATTTTCAACCTTTGATGAGCTTTGGCGGGCCTATGAGCGGCAGGTAGTGGCGGCCACGGCCAGGATGGTCGCCGTGAGCAACCTCGGGGCGACTGTGCGCAGCCGCCTGGGAGCCAAGATATTCCGCGCCCTGCTCCCCGCCGACTGCCTGCCGCGCGGCCTTGACCCCGAC
>JANZZA010000654.1 GCA_026419655.1 Armatimonadota bacterium
AGGAAGACCCCCTGGTGATTGTTGCAAGACTTGCCTGGGCGGCCCTGCCAGTCCGTGCGTGGCGTAGGTTGCTACCCGCGCGTTTTTCTGCATCCGCGACTCATGCGTCAGACGACGGTCTTACAACAATGACCTTTGAACCTTGGTGCTCTCTATCGCTCCTTGCCAATGGCTCCCCCTTAGCTGCACCGAACAAGCCCCTTACATTGCTGCCGCCGCTGGGACTGCCCAGGGTAGTGTCAAGTATTGTGTGTAAAATGGCGGATGGGATAAGCGTCCCAGCCCAAACTTTGCAGGCAACTGTGAAGTGAGGCAGAAATAAAAACCATGTCCTCTGTGCCAAGGATTCGCCTTAGAGTGTTAAAGGACCGCGGCTGGCGCGGCGACGGGGATTTTGTAGTGTACTGGATGCACGCCGCGCGGCGCCTGTCGTTTAACTATGGGCTGCAGCGAGCCGTAGAAGTCGCCCGTGACCTGGGCAAGCCACTGGTAATAGTGGAGGAGCTTGTGTGCGGCCAGCGCTGGGATAACGACAGGCTCCACAAATTTGCTCTCGACGGGATGCAGGAAAAACTCCGGCGGCTCAGAAGCACACCCGTGGTCTACTATCCCTTCGCCGAGCAGAAGCCCAAACAGGCAGACCGACTCGCCGCCCTCCTGAGCAAAACGGCCTGCGGCATAGTAACAGACGATTTTCCGCATGTTGGCCTGCCTGACAGAGCAGATGCCCTGGCTGCTTGCTGTGCAGTCCGAGTGGAAGCGGTGGACTCTAACGGCCTCCTGCCCCTGCAAGCGACCGAAAGGACTTTTCACACGGCGGCGAGCTTTCGGCGCTTCCTTCAAGGCACATTGCTCGCGCACATGGACCACACGCCCGTGCCCGCCCCTTTGCTGCGGGTGCGCCTGCCGCGGCTGTCCGCCCTGCCCGAAGACATCACTGGCAGGTTTCCGCCCGCGTCCGACAAAGCACTATCAGGCGATGGCGCAAGCCTGTCGGTTTTGCCCATTGACCACTCCGTAGCGCCGGTTGAGACCCCCGGCGGAGAAGTAGCAGCGCGGCGCCTCTTGAGGGATTTCGTGGGCCGCAAGCTGGAACAATACGCCGAGCTTCGCAACCACCCGGACGACGATGCCACCAGCGGCCTGGCTCCATATCTGCATTACGGCCACATATCGGCGCACGAGGTGTTTGGGGCCGTGGCCGAATCCGAGGACTGGACGCCCAAGATGGCCTCGGGGCGGCGGGACGGCAGGCGCCACTGGTTGGCAATGAGCGAAAGCGCAGAGGCCTTTCTCGACCAGCTAATCACATGGCGCGAGCTGGGCTACAACATGGCCTGGCATCAGGCTGACTGCGATAAGTACGAGGCCCTGCCCGAATGGGCACGGGTGACGCTTGACAGGCACGCAGCCGAC
>JANZZA010000036.1 GCA_026419655.1 Armatimonadota bacterium
GATACTCTGCAGTGGCTGATGACCATGGAGCCGGATTACTGGAAGCCCGCCGAGCAGCCGCAAGAAGAACTTGAGGAGGGCGCGGAATGAACGAAGGCCTGGCGCTGCTTTACGAGCTTCAGCTAGCCGACAGTGGAATAAGAGACCGCGAGCGCGCGCTGGCGGCCCTGGATGACGGCAGCGGATCGCGGGCAGAGCTTGCTGCCGCCGAACACAGGCTAGCTGCCGCCGAAAAGCGCCTCCATGATGACCAGACTACTCTCCGGGACAAGGAGCTTCGGCTTGCATCAATCGAGCAAGAGCAGGCCGATAAGCACAAGAAAGCCTATGGGGGCCTGGTGAGCGACCCGAAAGAGCTGGCTGCTCTGGAGCGGAAGATAGAAGAGCTGACGCAGCTTAAGAGCAAGCTTGAGGACGAAATACTGGCGCTCATGGATAGTGTGGAAGAGCAGCGGGCGTCTGTGGTGGCCCTGCGGGAAGAGGTAGAGCGACTGCGTGCCCGCGCCGCAGATGTCGAGGAACACTATCGCATGGAGCGCACGCGGCTGGAGCAAGAAATACAGGAGCTTCAGGCGAGGCGCACGGAGCTGGCAGCTCAGGCGCCGCCGCAGCTACTGGCGATGTATGAACAGTTGCGCCAGCGCTTGGGCGGCGTGGCGGTAGCTGGCGTCGTGGACGGTAGGTGCAATGCCTGCCACAACGCTGTGCCCCGTGACATGATTGACCGAATACCTCGCAGCGAAATGCCCATCCGCTGTGAGACTTGCCGTCGCATTCTGTGGGTCGTGTCCTAGCGTTGTGGTTGGGGCCGCGGCAAGCTTGGTCTCCTCTGCGGCTGCGGTGCCCCACCGAGAGCCCCTAGCGACCACGGCCGCGTATCCACACTTCTACCTGGTATTGCCACTTGCTTCCCCTACTCACTGCTCCACCAACCGGATAGGCGGCAAGCAAGTAGTCCTGTGTACCCCATTTTCGGTGGTCCACCAGAGAAGCTGGAACCGAGCTTTCTATGTCTATCGCCACGTCGCCCGTTTCCACTCGCAGCCTTCGGATGTTGCCGGCCAGCTCGTTTTCCGCGTGCTCCTCCGGCAAGAGGAGAGTAGTGCCGTCTGTCTCAACGGACGCGCCCGCATACTTGCTCACCGGTAAAAAGAAATAATGTCGCCACATGCGCAGGTTCAGGTCGGTTTTGGCTTCGAAGTCGAACTGCAATACAAAATGGTTTCCCTCGTCCACGATGACCTGTTCCTGGAAAGCAACCCGCTGGTCTTCCTGGACGAGCATTCCGGTGAACCTCAGATTGGCCTGGGTTTCGCTGGCCGATTGCTCACGGGCCACTTGCTGGGGGGAGAATTCTTTCCATGGCTGGGCCGCCGCAGCCGGCCATCCGCCAGTCATCACCGGCCGGCCGTGCAGGAGAATCCGCTGCAGCTCGCCGTTTGGCCCGAAACGCAGGTCCAGGCCAGCGGGCGTCTGCACAGCCGTGATGCCGTCGTCTAGCTGGGCCAATCGCACTGTGGGCGGTGGAGTGAGTGTTATCCGGGGCGGCGCTTCGGGCTCGGATGTCTCTGGCTCATCTGTGGGCACCAGAATCTTGCCGTCGTACATTCGCAGGAGGAACCGCTGCCCGACGTGCCCGCTGCTGAAGTCGCGGTATTTGCGGTCCGTCTCCACTATCGCGTCGTAGGCCGTACCGTTGACGACTACCAGGCCGCCTTCGAAAGCTCGCTCCCAGAGGCCATCGGGACGCCGCCTGGCTGGGCCAAGCGGTTTTCCAAGCGGCGCGTCATATTCTGGATACCACC
>JANZZA010000054.1 GCA_026419655.1 Armatimonadota bacterium
AGATGTGTATAAGAGACAGAAGCTACAAAGTGGTCCTGGTATAGCGGCTCGTGGAAGATGGCCAGTTCGGAGTCTTCGTAGCGGCCGCCCGGTGGCGAGTGCATATCCACCACGACCTTGATGCCGTACCGGCGGCAGGCTTCCAGGGCCTTGTCAAGCTCATCCAGCCTGCTATCGAACCATTGGTCATATTCTTCAAGGTCGCGGTCGGTGTTGGCCTGGCCCCAGTTGCGGGTAATCTGCCACCGGATGAGGTTAGCGTTCCATTCCAGGCCCAGCACGCGCAGGTCTTCGTCACGAAAGACGTTGGGCGACATTACGCCTCGCAGGCGCGGGAGGTTGTGGCCCTTGAAGACAGGTCCTGGGTTGGCTGGAGGCCGTGGGCGGGATGGCGGCGGGCCTTTGAATACCGTCACCCGTATGGCGTCGAACCAAACGGTGCCGGTGCTGTCCTGCAGGCCCAGATCAATTTCCCCACCCGTGGCATCGGAGGCAATCGGGGCCGAGAAGGCCAGCTTGCGCCAGTCGAAGGTTCCGTAGACGTTGTCCTGATTCTTCCAGAAGGGCCCCTCGGTCGCGGAGAGATAGTGCAGCATGAACTTGACGCCCAGCCAAGATTTGGAAGGTCTGCTCACATTCTCGGCCTTGGCCATGCACTCGAAGTACAGCCTGCAGCCGCGATAAGGCGTGAGGTCGAGGGGCATGCGGATCATGGCAGCGTCACGGGGATTTGCGGGTGATACGCTGACGCGGAGAGAAGTAGTGCCCTGGTAGCCCTCGACCCATTCGGCAAAGTCGGCCTGTGACCAGGCAGCGCGCTCTTGAGGCGTGTCAAAATCGGTGCTGAAGACCAAGTCGCCCGGGCGGGGTGAGGCAGGCTTGTCCTGCGCTTTGCCCGGGGTGCCGACCAGTTGGACGAGCACAATCAAGAAGCAGACCAAAACCGGCGACCGCCCGGCTCCATCGGTAATCATCGCGCACCACGGCTCCACCCTTGAGATAGTCAGACTTGCCGCAATTATACACGAGGCGCGGTTTCAGAGAGATAAGGCAGAGGCACGTGGCGCCCCAGTGCGGCCCCGGAACTTTGCGCTGGGCAGCCAAGGATATCGTCACAGCAGCCCCGGACAAATTTCTCTTGCGTGCACCGCCTGGAGAAGTTGTTCCCCAGACAATCTTCCTGAATTTCTTCAACCTGGTTCCGCGGCATCCACCTTTTCGCCGGCAGGCCAGCGGCATTGCCTGCGCGCCAGGCGGGCTGTAATCTTTCAGCGCCATGTATGCTGCTGCCGGACCGGAAGAGCACGGGCGGGAAGTCGAGAAATCTAAGAGGCTGCCTGTTCTTGCCATCACCGGCCCCACAGCCACCGGCAAGACGGCTCTGGCCCTCCGCGTCGCTGCTGAGCTGCCAGCGGAGATAGTTTCAGCCGATGCCATGGCGGTCTATCGGGGCATGGACATCGGCACGGCAAAGCCTGCGCCCGAACAGCGCGCCCGTGCTTGCTTTCATCTCCTTGACTGCGCCAGGCCCGACGAATCCTATAGTCTTGCTCGTTTCCTGGACGATGCCCGGGCCGCCATCGCCGCCATCCACGACCGTGGGCGCCTGCCCATCATCTGCGGCGGCACGGGCCTGTATGTCTCGGCTTTGCTGCGCGGATATTCTCTTGTCCCGCAAGACCCTGCGTCTGCGGGCACCGTCCGGGCCGAGCTGCTGCGCCGCCTCCAGGCCTGTGGCCTGGACGCGCTGGTGGCCGACCTTCGGGCACGCGACCCGGAAGCTGCTGGCTCTGTTGACCTGCGCAATCCTCGCCGCGTTCTGCGGGCCCTGGAAATCTCGCTGCTGACCGGCCGGCCTATCGCCGAGGTGCGGGCCAGCGCCCCCGCTCCGCCTTTTCGCAGCGTCTGTGTGGTCATCACTTGCCCGCGGCGCCTGCTTTACCGCCGCATTGACCGGCGGGTGGAAGAGATGCTGGCGGCTGGGTGGTTGGACGAAGTGCGTCGCTTGCTCGACCAGTATGGTCTGACGCGGCCCCTGCAGGATGCCATCGGCTACTCGCATCTGGTCGGTTACCTGCGCGGCGAAGCATCCTGGGACGCTACGGTGGAGGCCATCAAGCGCGATACCCGTCGCTATGCGAAACGCCAGCTCACCTGGTGGCGCCGTCACGAGGAAGCTCACTGGATGGCCTGGGAGACCGGCGTGGATTTTGGCCTCATCACTACTTCTGTCATCCGCATAGCCCGGCGGATGAAGGACAGCGTGCAAACCGCCTGAGGGGACTGCTGCAAAGCTGATGTCGGCTTGTCCAGGGTGGTGAAGAAAGCTTGCATCACTCTGCACCTGTCTCTTATACACATCT
>JANZZA010000144.1 GCA_026419655.1 Armatimonadota bacterium
CAGAATACTGCACAATAGGCAAGTGTCCCTCGGCCAGCGTGTGAATGCGCTGGCGAAGCGGCTGCACGTCCGCTCCGGCAAAGAAGATAAGCTCTGCCGCGCCCGTCCACAGCCAGCCTTCTGGCGTCACCTGCGCGCCCTCCGGCCCGTCGGCGACGCCTATGACCGTGCTGGGGCGACTAAAGTAGCAAAAGGGACCAGGCACGTCGTCAATCCTGGGGTCAATGGGCCGCGCTATCGTGCCGGTTCCCGAGACGCCAATAACAAGACAAAAGCCAAGACCCGTAACAAAGCGTCGCATTAGGCGTCACCTGTCCCGTAGTTCCGCAGCCGCCGACGCATACCTCGGGCCTTATAAACCGCCCCCAGAGTCCGCGGCCGTGGTGACATCGGGCAGGAAACTACCCTGTGGTGAGGCAATTACGAGAGTCTACCCCAGCGGCCAACCTAAGCGATGAGGTAAAGGGCTACAGCGGGTACTATTTGGGGACTGTTGCAAAAGCTGCTGGGGCTTACCCACTTTTGAACGGATGTGGGGCATGGCGTGCGAGGAAGGTGAGTAGGAACGGGAAGGCACGAATGAGAGTGAGGGCGAGATGGAGATAGCCGACGCGAGCGAGACCGCTGCAGGTATTGACTTAAACGCACCGGGGAAAGTGTACAACTCCGTCCGCTCCAGCTTTCACCGGCAGTCCGGGCTGGGAGCGGGCAAGGCGACTTCTTGCAACAGTCTCCTCCGAGAGAGCCACCAAGAAGTCTCACCTGGCATGGGCATGGCGTGCAACACGGAGCCGGTTTAAAGCACGAGCGAGAGCAGCTCTTGCACGGTCCACGTCCAGGGAGGGGGCATGGCCAGCGGCAGCCAGGCGCTGGCGGGCCCGCTCAGCCGCCGCCTCCGCCCGGGCTACATCAATCTCTTCGGCAAGTTCAACTGCTTGGGCCAAAACGACAACCTGCCCGTCCGCCTTTACCTCTAAAAGGCCGCCGGAACATGCCATTAGACATTCCTGGACGCCATCGGCCAGGCGGACGCACAGCTCACCCACACCCAACTCTGCGACCATTGGTGCATGGCGCGCCAAAACGCCGAAGCTTCCCTCCGTGCCCGGGGCACGC